>NZ_FUYC01000007.1 GCF_900167125.1 Paucidesulfovibrio gracilis DSM 16080 | reverse complement strand
CGTAGGAGTAGGAGTAAAGGTCGGACTCCTCGGTAAACACGTTGTCCTTGCCGAGAATGGCTTCAAACTCTTTGATCAGAGCAGCATTAGCGGACATGATATTCTCCTGAAAAATGTCGGCCCGGAAACCGGGGATACCGGTCCCCGGGCCGTTGTTGCTTTATTGGGTGAGTCTACGCCTTACCATACCTAGAACAGATGGGGCACGAACACGTAGCTCAGCAGCGTGGCCACGATGCCCACCATCAGTCCGTAGAGCAGGAACGGCCACACCGTACGGCGCAGGATCGTACCTTCCTTTCCGGAGAGGCCCACAACCGCGCACACGGCCACGATGTTGTGGATGCAGATCATGTTGCCCATGGCACCACCAACGGCCTGGGCCGCCACGATGATCTGGTGCGGCAGGCTCAGGGTGGAGGCCATGCCCCACTGGAATTCAGCGAAGAGCAGGTCGGACACGGTGTTGGAACCGGTGATGAACGAGCCAAGGCCACCCACGAAGGAGGCGAACATAGGCCAGGCGCTGCCCACGAGACCGGCCAGCGTGTTGGCCATGGCCAGTGGCATGGACGGGTAGGCGTTCGGGTTCAGAGCCGCATTTTCCACGCCGGAGCCGCGGAAGATGGACACCAGGGCCACGGAAGCGAACAGGGCGATGGCCGGGTTCTTCAGCTTGGCAATGGACTGGGTCCAGGCGGTCTTGACAGCGTTGCCCTTCATGCCGTGCAGCGCGATGGTGATGATGGCCACCAGGGTGAACGGAATGGTGCCGGGCAGGTAGAGGTACGCAATGGCACCGTTGACGCCTTCGTAGCCCAGGATATTGGTGAAGGCGAGCTTCTGGCTTGCGAGCCAGCCCTTGAGACCCAGCTCGGGGATGCGGGTGATGACCAGGATCAGGCCGATGAGCACGTACGGCAACCAGGCGCGGAACTGGCTCATGTGGCACTTGAATTCGCAGGAGTTGGAGCCTTTGATTTCACCGGTCCATTCGGCGTCCCAGTTGGCGGAGGGACCAAAGTCCCAGGCTTGCTTGGGTACGCAGATTCCGGCCTTGGCGCCAGCGATGACCACGCCCAGACCAACCAGGCCACCAATCAGGGACGGAAGTTCCGGTCCGAGCAGGTAGGCGGTGATGGCGGACGGGATGAAGAAGGCGACCGCGGCGAAGAGGCAGAACTTCCAGGCACCGAAGCCGTCCTTCCAGGAGCGGTTCGGACCAAAGTAACGGGTGATGAACCCGAGCATGAAGATGGGCAGGATGAAGACCATGGCTGCATGCAGAACCACGGCCCACTGACCGACCACAATGTTGAACTGGTCAACGCTCTGGAAGTTCAGGCCGGGGATGCTGGAGCCGACGGCTTCCTGGATCAGTCCCTTAAGCGGGCTAAGACCGAGGACGATGGGCGTACCAACCGCGCCGAAACTCACGGGGAAGGAGTTGAACACCAAACAGATCACTGCGGCGGCCAGGGGCGGGAAGCCCAGGCTGAGCAGCAGCGGGGCGGCCAGGGCCGCGGGGGTGCCGAAACCGGCCGCACCTTCGATGAAGGCGGCGAACAGGTAGCCGATGATGATGGCCTGCACGCGACGGTCGCGGGAGATGTTCTGCATTCCGTATTGGATGGTTTCCATGCCGCCGCTGTGTTGCAGCGTATACAGAATCAGAATGGCGCCAAAGACAATGATCAGAATGCCGATGGCGGAGATGCAGCCCTGCACGGTAAGAGCGGCCACATAGCCGACCGGAAGTTTCCAGGCCAGAATGCCGCCGAGGGCGCAGGTGAGCCAGGCGAGAGGCATGGCGCGAGTTGCGGGCCAACGCAGCCCGACCATGAGAACCAATGCCAGGACAATGGGAAGTACAGCGATCAGCGCCAGAACTTCAATGGACATTTTCCCCCTCCAAATGCACTATAGGGACGTTTCCACAATGCTCCCCTGCCAAGGGAGCCGGGCGGGACGCGGGGACGGAAATTCGCGTCCCGCCCGTATCCATAGTTACTATTCCTAATCATCTCGTCGGCAGAGGCCGATTTTCGATGTCTCCTTTGGACGCAGGAGCCGCGTTTTGACGTTATCTCGTTCTCCCCGTTGGCCGCCGCCCCGACGCTCGAAGCGGCGGCCATGGGAGGGGAGAGGAGGTCCTATTTTCCGGACCGGCCATCGTCGCAAGGCTCGCCTGCGCCGGGACGGGCGTGCTCGGCCGTGGATGCGGCTTCGCAGGCCTCGGCTTCAGCTTCGTCGCCCAGAGTGATGGGGTCGGTCTCAGCCATACGCTTCAGGGTCGCGTAGCGCACGGCGTATTCCTTTTCGATCAGTTCACGCAGCCGCTTGGACTCTTCGGGGAAGGTCCGCTCCAGCAGGGCGTAACGGTTTTCGCCGCTCAGGAAGTCCTGAATGGAACCGTTGGGTTCCTTGGAATCCAGGGAGAAGGGGTTCTTGCCCTTGTCTCCCAGTTCCGGGTTGAACCGGTACAGGGGCCAGTAGCCGCATTCCACGGCCAACTTGCCTTCGAGCTGGGACTTGCCCATGCCCTTGCGGATTCCCTGGTTGATGCAGGGAGCGTAAGCGATGATCAGGGAGGGACCGGGGTAGGCCTCGGCTTCCTTCATGGCCTTGAGCGCCTGGGCCTTGTCCGCGCCCATGGAGATGCTCGCCACATAGACGTAGCCGTAGGTCATGGCCATCTGGCCCAGATCCTTTTTGCCGGTCTTTTTGCCGGAGGCAGCGAACTTGGCGATGGAACCGAGGGGCGTGGCCTTGGAGGACTGGCCGCCGGTGTTGGAGTACACCTCGGTGTCCATGACCAGCACGTTCACGTCTTCGCCGGAGGCCAGAACGTGGTCCACTCCGCCGTAACCGATGTCGTAGGCCCAGCCGTCACCGCCGAAGACCCAGAAGGACTTCTTGGTGAACAGGTCGCCCATGGCGGCGATTTCCGCCAGCTTGGGATCGGTGGCGTCAGCCAAAAGCGCTTTCAGCTGATCGCCGAATTCGCGGGATTTAACAGCATCGTCCTTGTTTTCCAGCCAGCCGTTCAAAGCGGTCTTCAGGTCGCCGTCGGCAGCTTCCGCGGCTTCGGCCACGAGGGTGGCCAGGCGTTCACGACGCTGCTGCACGGCGATCTGCATGCCGTAACCGTATTCGGCCGCGTCCTCGAACAAGGAGTTGCCCCAGGTGGGACCGTGGCCGTCCTGATTCACGCAGTACGGGGTGGTGGGAGCGGAGGCGCCCCAGATGGAGGAGCAGCCCGTGGCGTTGGCCACGACCATGCGCTCACCAAAGAGCTGGGTCAGCAGCTTGACGTACGGAGTTTCGCCGCAACCGGAGCAGGCGCCGGAGAATTCCATCAGGCTCTGCTGGAACTGGCTTCCCTTGATCGTGTCGCGACGGGTGCGGTCGCCTTTGTAGGAGACGGTCTCGGAGAAGGCGAAGTTGTCGGCCTCGGCCTCGGCTTGCGAGGCAATGGGCTTCATGACCAGCGCTTTTTCCTTGGCCGGGCAGATGTCGGCGCAGTTGCCGCAACCCAGGCAGTCCATGACGTTGACCTGCATGCGGTATTGCAGTCCCTTGAGATCCTTACCCTTGGCGTCCTGGGTGGCAAAGGAGGCAGGAGCGTTTTTCATTTCCTGCTCATCGGCCAGCACCGGGCGCAGAGCGGAATGGGGGCAGACCACGGCGCACTGGTTGCACTGGATGCAGTTGTCGATGTTCCACTCGGGGACCATGATGGCCACACCGCGCTTTTCGTATTTGGAAGTGGACAGCGGGAACAGTCCGTCCGGCTCAAAGCAGGACACGGGCAGGGTGTCGCCCTTTTGGCCCAGGATGGGACGCATGACGTTCTTGACGAATTCCGGCTCGTCCTTTTCAGCCTGTGCCTTGGATTCGGCCTGTGCCCAGGACGCGGGGTACTCCACGGCCTTGAGACCATCGGTGGCCAGGTCCACGGCGTCGATATTCATCTTGACGATTTTTTCGCCCTTCTTGCCGTAGGCCTTGTGGATGCCTTCCTTGAGCAGCTCCACGGCCTTTTCAAAGGGGATCACGTCCGCCACCTTGAAGAAGGCAGTCTGCATGACCATGTTGATGCGTCCGCCCAGGCCGACCTTGCCGGCCAGAGCCACGGCATCAATGGTGTAGAACTTGAGCTTCTTTTCCGCGATGGTCCGGCGCATGGCCGCTGGCAGCTTGGTCTCCATGTCTTCCAGGGACCAGGAACAGTTCAGCACGAAACTGCCGCCGTCCTTGATGCCTTCCAGCACGTCGTAGAGGCGCACGTAGCTGGGGTTGTGGCAGGCGATGTAATCGGCGCTGTCCACGAGGTAGGTGGACTGGATGGGCTTTTTACCGAAGCGCAGGTGGGAAACCGTGATGCCGCCGGACTTCTTGGAGTCGTAGGCAAAGTATCCCTGGGCGTACATGTCGGTGTTGTCGCCGATGATTTTGATGGCCTGCTTGTTCGCGCCCACGGTGCCGTCGGAACCCAGACCCCAGAATTTGCACTGCACGGTGCCTTCCGGAGTGGTGTCCAGTTTTTCGGACACGGGCAGGGACGTCTCGGTGACGTCGTCCACAATGCCGACGGTGAAGCGCTTTTTGGCGCTGGAAGCCATGTTGTCGTACACGGCCTTGACCATGGGAGCATTGAACTCCTTGGAACCCAGGCCGTAACGTCCGGCCAGGACTTCGGCGTCGCGTCCGGCTTCGGCCAGGGCAGCGCGCACGTCCAGGAACAGCGGGTCGCCGGGGGCGCCGGCTTCCTTGGTGCGGTCGAGTACGGTGATCTTTTTGGCACTCTGCGGCAGAGCGGCGAGGAAGGCTTCCTCGACAAAGGGACGGTACAGGCGGACCTTGACCAGACCGACTTTCTCACCGTTCTTGGTCAGGTGATTCACGGTCTCTTCAATGGCTTCGCAGGAGGAACCCATGGACACGATGACGTGTTCGGCATCGGCTGCGCCAACGTAGTCGAAGAGATTGTAGCTGCGGCCGGTGATGCTCTCCACCTTCTTCATGGCCTCTTGCACGATGGCAGGCAGGGCATTGTAGAAGGGGTTGGCGGCTTCGCGGGCCTGGAAGTAAATGTCCGGGTTCTGGGCGGTGCCGCGGATGTGCGGATGCTCGGGGTTCATGGCGCCGCGGCGGAAGGCCTCGACTTTTTCCATGTCCACGAGTTTGGCCATGTCGTCGTAATCAATGGTTTCGATTTTCTGGATCTCGTGGGAGGTGCGGAATCCGTCAAAGAAATGCAGGAACGGCACCCGGGATTCAATGGCTGAGAGATGCGCCACCAGGGCGAGGTCCATGACTTCCTGGACAGAGCCGGAAGCGAGCAGGCCGAAGCCTGTCTGGCGGGCGGCCATGACGTCCTGGTGGTCGCCGAAGATGGACAGGGCATGGCCGGCAATGGCGCGGGCCGTGACGTGGAACACGCCGGGCAGCAGCTCGCCGGAAATCTTATACATGTTGGGAATCATCAGGAGCAGACCCTGGGAGGCCGTGAAAGTGCTGGTCAGCGCCCCTGCGGACAGAGAACCGTGCACTGCGCCAGCCGCGCCGGCTTCGGACTGCATCTGGCGGACCATGACTTTCTGTCCGAAGATGTTTTTCCGGCCTTGGGCGGCCCATTCGTCAGCGATTTCACCCATGGTCGAGGACGGGGTGATGGGGTAGATGGCAGCCACTTCGCTCATGGCGTAGGCCACATGCGCTGCGGCAGTGTTGCCATCCATTGTTTTCATTTTCTTGGACATTCAAATCTCCTTTCCATTGTTTCCGCTTTCCGCCGGGCTATGCCCGACCGGTAATGGCGATTACCAGTTAACAAGAAATGTGCCAAAGGGATCTTTTTTACATAACTCCTTTTTAATTTAAGCTGTTACGCCATCCCGCCGCCTGCTTGGGGGAATTGGGGAGGGGGATGACTGTCTGAAAAAAAGGACAACTCCTTTCGGGGTGCTGTCGGGATATTATTGTAAAGCCTGTGATACCGGGGCGCTGTCGGCATTGTTCCAAAATGGGACAAATGCATGTCAGCGGCGTGTGTCTTATTTTTCGGACTGCAATCCGGTGTCAGGCGTATACGCAGGGAGTGCGGTTGTGCGGTTCCCTTTTCATGATTTCAGCGGCGTGGTATGAGTCAAAGAAAAAAAGCCGCTGCAATGCGTGTTCGGCATGTTCAATGCAAGAGTACGCCAGCCGACGAAGAGAACGAACAGGAGGGGCTATCATGTTACGTCGATTCAGCATTCGAGCTCGATTATTATTTTTACTGGGGCTGGTGGTTTTGTTCTTGGCAGGCGTGGTGCTCAGCTTTCACGCCAATGCCGGTAAGTTGACTGCCATGGGAGTTGTCGCGGCTGATGAAGCCATGCTTGAGGGCCAGCGGACCAAGCTCCAGGTCGGAACACATAGCATGGCAGTGGCTCTGGGGGAACTCCTTCGGGACATTCCGGACGAGGCTGAACGGGTTCGTTTCATGCGGCGCGTAGTGGACGATATCCGGTTTGAGGATGACGACTCAGGATACTATTTCATCTACCGTGGAACCGTCAATGTCGCATTGCCTACCAGCAAGGATCTTCAGGGGCAGGATTTGGGGCATCTCAAAGATAAAAATGGTGTCCAGCTTGTGGTGGAATTGAACCGTAAAGCCAAGGATGGCGGTGGATTTGTTCAATATATCTGGCCGAAACCCGGTGCCGGCGACGTCCCCAAACTTTCGTATGCGGAAATGATTCCCGGTACGGATGTCTGGATCGGTACGGGCGTCTATATTGATAATATTGATGCGGAAAAAGCCCGGATCGAGTCGGAGATCACGGGACAGGCCAATGACCTGCTGTTTTGGGTATTGGGAAGTGTGGCCGTTTTGCTGGTCTTGTTTCTTTTGCCCCTGTTCTGGATGGTCATTTCAAGCATTGTGAATCCCGTGGCCGAAGCCACGTCCGTGGCACAGCGCATCGCTTCCGGGTATTTGGATGTATCCCTCAAGGCCGAGGGCCGCGACGAACCCGCCGTGCTGCAACGGGCCTTCAACGCCATGGCCCAGTCGCTTCGGGCCAAGGCAGAGTTGGCACAGCGGATTGCACGGCGGGATCTTACCGGGGAGGTGCAGCTTTGTTCAGAGGAGGATTCTCTGGGTGAAGCCTTGCGTGAGATGACACAGAATTTGCGGATGTTGCTCAGCGAGGTGCGTGAGGCCGGAGTGCAGATCGCGGCGGGGGCGTCCGAAGTTTCGGACTCCAGTCAGTCGCTTTCCCAGGGAGCCACGCAGCAGGCCGCTTCCTTAGAACAAATCACCAGCACCATGACGCAGCTTGGCTCACAGACCCGGACCAATGCGGACAATGCGTCCAAGGCCAGCGAAATCGCCCGGCAACAGCAGCAACAGGCTGCCGAGGGAGCCAAGGACATGGAGCGGATGCTGCAAGCCATGGAAGGTATTCGCGTGGCCGGGGAAAATATCGCCCGAATCATCAAAGTGATCGATGAAATCGCGTTCCAGACCAATCTGCTCGCCTTGAATGCCGCAGTGGAAGCCGCCCGAGCGGGCAAGCATGGCAAGGGGTTTGCCGTTGTGGCCGAGGAGGTGCGGAATCTGGCCTCCCGCAGCGCCAAGGCCGCCGAGGAAACGTCCGGTCTCATCGAGGACACCATTTCCAAGGTCGGAAATGGCGTACAGCTGGCCCAACTCACATCGGAATCATTGGAACGTATCGTGGATGGCTCTGGCTCGGTGACGGATCTGGTGCAGAATATTGCGACCGCATCCAACGAGCAGGCCGAAGGAATTGGACAAATCAGTGAGGCCTTGGCTCAGATCGACAACGTGACCCAGACCAATACGGCCAATGCCGAAGAAACCGCGTCTGCCTCCGAACAGCTCTCCAGCCAGAGTATGCAGTTGCGGCAAAGCCTGGAACGCTTCCGTTTGCAGGATGGATCCTCAAGCGAGGGAACAGCTGAGACCATGGGGGAGCAATGCTTTGAATCGGCTGAACGTGATGGGGGTTTCCCGGCTCCGCTTCAAGAGGGAGATGGAAACCGATATGGACGAAAGCCCTCGGAACTGCCGTATGACGATGACGGGCTGTCGCGATATTGATGGAAGGTTGTCTTGAATATGCTGACGGGCCGGAGCGCGACGAACGTTCCGGCCCGTTTCATTGAAGGCTTCGAGGGTCAGCCCCGGATGTCGTGTTTTTTGAGCAGGGCGTAAAAGTGGGACCGGGACAAGCCTGAAAGTTCCAGAATGGTCTTGATGTCCTTCTCGTAGCGGTCCATCAGGGCCATGAGGTATTGTTTTTCGGCCAGCACTTTGAATTCCTTGAGGGACGGCAGGTCCGGTCCTTCTGGAATGGCTCTGCGGATAATGGATTCACCCGTCTCCCCAGCAGGGAACCCGGTGCGGGACACTCGTTCCGTTCTCTGGGAAGATTCAACGGACACGGGTTCTTCGGTCGGTGGGCTGGCGGCATGCTTGCGTTCCACGATTTGCGCCTTGGCCACTTGGATGCGCAGCTCCTGGGGCAGATGCATGGCGTAGAGGGTGTGCTCGGCACCGGCGGAAACAAAGGCCCGCTCCAACACATTGGCGAGTTCGCGCACGTTGCCGGGCCAGTCATATGCTTCCAGGGTACTGAAAAATTCCGAGCCAAAACCTTTGATACCTGTATCGTAACGGGCGCAGAGTTGTTCCACGAAATGCAGGGCCAGCGGGCGGATGTCTTCCCGGCGTTCCCGTAGCGAGGGCAGGCGGATTTGAATGGTTTTGAGCCGGAACAGGATGTCGCTGCGAAACCGTTTTTGTTCCACCAGCTGTTCGAGGCTTCGGTTGGTGGCTGAGATGAGTCGGAAATTGCTTTGCACCTCGCGGGCCTCGCCCACGGGACGAAAGCGACGCTCCTGAAGCACACGCAAAAATGCCTTTTGCAGGGAAAGAGGCATTTCGCCCACTTCATCCAAAAACAGCGTCCCCTGGTCCGCCAGTTTGACCAATCCGATCCTGTTGCTGTCCGCGCCGGTGAACGCTCCTTTTTTGTGGCCGAACAGCGTGCTTTCCACGAGGTTCTCCGTGAGCGAGGCGCAGTCCACCACCACGAATTCTCCGGTACGGCGGACACTGTTTTCATGAATGGTGCGGGCGAACAGTTCCTTGCCAGTGCCGGTTTCCCCGGTAATGAGCACATTGGAGTCGGATTTGCTGGCCTGGGCCATGAGGTCAAAACAGGAGCGCATGGCCTGGCTCTTGCCCACGACGTTTTCAAGATTCAGGGCCACGTGTTTGTTGCGGCTGCGTTTTTCGTCGCGGTATTTGATGGCCCGGCCCAGGGTGAGGGTGATTTCCTTTACCGGGGAAGGCTTGAGCAGATAATCCCAAACGCCACCTTGGATGGCCAGCTCTGCGCCGTCCGCATCTCCCTTGCCCGTTAGGATGATCACTTCCGGATCATCGGGCATGGATTTGACCGTGGTGAGATGTTCCAGGCCATTGCCGTCGGGCAGCCGGATATCCAGAAAAACCACATCCACACCGCCCTGCTCCAGTCGTTCCATGCCTTGGGCCAGGGTGTGGGCGCTTTCACAGTGGTGGCCGAGCCGCGTACCCAGGCTTTCGATGGTTTCGCAAACATCGTGGTCGTCGTCGATGATCAGAATATTGGCCATGATTACATTTCTCCGCTTGAGTTGGATGTGCCGTCGTCATGGTCAATGGTTCGCCGGATGGTCTCGGAGAGCGACGCCTGATTGTACGGTTTGAGCAGCACGCGGCGTACGGCGTTGGATTTTTCCGCTTGTCCCAGGGCATCCTTGCGACCGGAAATGAGAATCACCGGAAGGGATGGATTGACGGCCACGGCTTGCTCCGCCAGTTGCAGGCCGTTGGTGGAGGGCATGTCGTAGTCGGTGATGACCAGATCAAATCCTCCGACGTTGAGTCGCAGGGTTTCCAGGGCTTCATCGGGGTAGCGCAGCGCCGTAACGCGGTATCCCAATTGTTCCAGAAGCCGAGGCACGGTGTCCAGCTGATCCGGGTCGTCTTCCACGAAAAGAATGCTCTCATCCCCTCGGTGTACGCCTGCGCCCGGAGTCGCAAAGAGTTGGCCCTCGGCCCCGTTGCAGGGCAGGAACAACTCAAACCGTGTTTGCCGCCAGGGTACGGACGTGACCCGGATGCCGCCTCGGTGTGCCTTGGCAATGCCGTGGACCACAGCGAGCCCCAGGCCCGTGCCTTCGGTTTTTCCCTTGGTGGTGAAGAAAGGATCGAATATTTTGTCTACGATTTCGGCGGGAATGCCCGGCCCGTCGTCACTGATCCAGAGTTTGAGGTAATGACCGGGGGCAATGCTGAGCAATTCGGCCTGCTCGCCTTCGATGTAGGCGCGGGTCAGTCCCAGTTCGATGGTGCCGCCCTTGGGCCGCAAGGCTTGGAACGCATTGGTGCACAGGTTCATGACCACTTGATGAATTTGGGTCGGATCGGCCCATATGCGGGTGTCCTTGGCCTCGATGCGGGTGTGGATGGCGATATTCCGGGGCAGGGAGGCCTTCATCAATTCCACGGCTTCGTGCAGGCTTTCCGCAATGTCCGCCAGGAGGAATCCCCCCTGCGAGGGGCGGCTGAAGGCAAGAATTTGTTTGACCACCCTGGAGCCGCGGCCCGCAGCTTTGAGCACGCGGGAGAGATCCTTGTGGGTCATGGAGTCTTCTTCCACATCCGAGAGGGCGAGTTCCGTGGAATTGATGATGCTGGTCAGAATATTGTTGAAATCGTGCGCGATTCCACCCGCAAGCGTGCCGATGGCTTCCATTTTTTGGGATTGGAGCAATTGCCGCTCCAGGTTGATTTTGCGTGTCACGTCTTCGGCCGTGCTCAGCGTGCCCATAACCTTGCCCTTTTCATCGGGCAGGGGAACCGTATTGATGTCCAGCCAGACTGTTTCCCCTTCGTCGGTGGTGACGCGCAGGCTCTGGCCCAGTAGCGGCGTGCCGGTTTCCTGCACTTTGCGGTCCCCCTCCGTGATCTGGCGGATCAAGTGATGGTTGTCGAACAGATCTTCATCGTGTTGTCCGAGCACGTCCTGCGGGCTGTCCAGCTTGGCGAATTGGGCAAAGGACATGTTGGCGCCGAGGTAGTGTTGCCGTTTGTCCTTCCAGAAAATCAGCAGTGGCAGGGTGTTGAGCAGAATCTCTTGAAAGGCGAGCTGGGTTTTGACTTCGCGTTCCACGCGGCGCAGACGCAGAACATTGAGTAACAGCATGAGCAGGCTGACGGAAAGCACGGCCAGGGAACCTTGAATGGTCCAGAAAAATTTTGGCTCAATGCGGTAAAAAGCGTCCGGCTCGTTGATGATTTCACTGTTCGGCGGCAGTGACTTGAGTGGGATATCGAATCGTTTCAGAACATTGTAGTCAAAGGCGTAGGGCGTGGGCAGGTCATGTTCTACGGGGATGTCTGCCGGGCTTTCTCCGTTGAGGATGCGCCCGGTCATCTTGGCTGCCGCTGCGCCTGTGATGCGTCCCGACAGGAGCTTTCCGCCCACGATGCCGTAGCCGAGCAAAAAGCGCCAGGAGCTGAAGATCATGACGTTGGAATGGGCGTGGATGCTGGCGAGCACTTCCTCCACGGAATACAGCTCCCCGTGCGCTCCCTTGTAGAACGGCGTGAGAAACAGCGCCGTGTCTGGTCCCAGGGTTTCCGTACGGGCCAGGGTTTCGGCAAGGGTGTGGGTGTCCCAGTATTCAAATTCCAGATTTCCTTCGTAGCGTTCCGCTTGTTCGCGCACCTGGTTGGTGATGGCCCGTGAAGTGACCGAGCTGTCGCTGATGACCATGATGTTGCGCAATTGAGGATTGAGCCGGCGGGCCAGTTCCAACGTACTGCCCACGTCCGGATTTTCCGTGATGCCTGTGTAGGCTGTCCGGTCCTTGACCATTTTAGAGCGGAAATAGTTGATGCCGCAGAAAACCACCGGCGTGTCGCCGAACAGTTCCTCCTTGTGTCGTGCCAGAAAGAGTAGCGCTGTATTGTCTGAAGCGATGATGGCGTCGAAATGGTCACCCTGAAATTTGGTCCGGTAATAATTGTAGAGCGCCTCCTCTACTTCCGTGGGGGCGTAGCGCTTGGTGTCCATGTATTCGATCTGGAGATCCACGATGTGTCCGCTTTGGGCAAAGTGTTCCCGCACGCCGTCCAGAATGGCGTCGGACCATGCGTATCCGTTTTGGTACGAATTCAGAAACAATACTCTTTTTTTCGGCCCTTTTTTGGCGACGGGAGGAGAGACTGCCTCGGGGGAGCGGGGCAATGCTGAAGATGCCGCAGCCGGAGGGGACGGAAACATGAAAAGGCCCAGCAGGGCCGCACAAAGGGCCAGCAGGAGCAGCCGGACTCCCAGAGAGCGGCGTACATGGGGGGCGGAAGACGAGTGGATCATGATTTCTTGCGGCTACCCGAAGGGGACCACCCCGTCAAGGGCGCGGAGCGGGCAAGCCCCAAAGGGGGCGTCGCGGTGCAGCACATTGAAAAACCTATCGCGCAATGCCGGTTATTGCGGGAAAATGCGCGTTTATTTCGTCTTGTTTTTCCATTGTTGCTGGTCCGAAAACGGAAATCTTTTTTCAGTAAATCCAGAAGAATTGCTGTGGATGCGACGTGTTGTTTCGCGCAATGACGTGGGGATTGGCATGCTCCATGCTCTGAAGGCTTGCGATACGGAGAAGGTTTGTTGTTGAAATTCTTCCAATTCCTCAAGCAGAGAGGGTCGTTCCTTGAATAGACATATGCTGATTCTGCTGGCCGTTACGTGGGCGCTGTTTGCGGCTTCCGTGACCGGATACCTGGTCCGCACCGAGGAGAGCGACCCGCCCGCCAGGGTGTTTCTGGAAAATACCGGCGGGCGTGTGGTGTTCGCACATGCCGGGCATGTTGCGGACTACGGCCTGGAATGCGTGGAGTGTCATCATGACGATACCGGGGCGGAACAGCCCGTTCCGTGCGGCGTCTGCCATCCCAAGGCTTTTGATGATTCGTTCCGTGGCGGCCATTTTGCGGCGTTTTCGGATCGGTCGCACTGTCTGCGCTGCCACGCTTCGGATCCTGATGTGGAAACCCCTGCGGAACGTCCCGATCCGGAATGGATTCCCGTGCGCACGGACGCGTTCCATGAACAATGTCTGGGGTGTCACGAGAGTATGGGCGGTCCCGTAGGGGAAGACGCCTGCGACCAGTGCCACGCCGGCATGTGACCAGACGGAGACGATTTCATGCCCAAAAACGTGTTTTCCCTTCGGTCGGATTTTCCTGGTTCCGTGGTGGATGTTCCATCGCCCCAGGAAGTGAGTCTGTTTATTTGCGGCTACGACGTACGCGTGGGCCGTGGCAGCAATGTGCAGCGCGGGCAGAGATTGGCCGCTCATCCCCGTCCCATGGGCGGTGTGGCCAGTGCGCCGGTGTCGGGCAAGGTCAGCAAAGTGGATTTTGCCTATTTGACCATCAAGCCGGGAAAGTCCGAAGAAGTGGCGGAGTTTGTGGATGTACGCTCCCTTTGTCCCGGCGCGGAACTGAACGATGCCATGCGCGATCTCGGCATCAGCGTGGAGCGGTTTCATCCTGCAGAAACGTTGGTGATCAACGGGTTGAACCCCCAACCCGGCGTCAGCGTGGCGGAACAACTGTTGCGCGATGCCGGGGAAACCGTGCAACGCGGACTGGCTCTGGTGCGTAAGGCCGTGGAGCCGAAGCGTTGTGTCCTGGCCACGGGAAGCGGTGGATATCGTCTGGAAGGGTGTGCTGTGCAGCATATCAATCCCGTGTACCCCAACAGCCTGCCGCAATTAGTGCTCAAGGCGGTGACGGGGCGTGAAAATCCCGCTGACGCCGTTATCTTCAGTGTTCATAAATTGTGGCAGATCGGCCGGGTTGTGGAAACCGGCCGGGCTATCGACGAGACCGTGTTTACGCTGGACAACGTGAACTATCGTGCACGGCTCGGTACGCCCATTCTGGATATTCTGGATTTTGCCGGTGTGGAAATCCATCCCGGTGACCGGCTCGTTTTGTCCGGTCCCTTGACGGGATACACTGTTTTCGACGTGAATCATGGGCTGGAAAAGGGCGTGTATGCCCTGAACGTGGTTCCCAAGGATGCCTATCCGCCCATGGAGGACCGCCCCTGCATCAACTGCGGCGAGTGCGTGCTGCATTGCCCTGCCCGCCTGCAACCCAACCTTATCGCCCGATATGCGGAATACGGCATGTTCGAACGTGCCCGGGAATGCGGATTGGACTCCTGCATGGAATGCGGATTGTGTTCGTATTGGTGTCCGGCTCTGCGGCCCATGCAGCATTACATCCGGTTTGCCAAACAGCAGCTCTCGCAGGAAGCCGGGGCGTTTCCCCTGGGCTGGTCCCGCTGATCGCGCAAGGCATAACAACAACGCAAGGTGAAGCTCTATGATGAAACAAGCCGCCATTGTCAAACCCCATGCGGATATTGCGATGCGTCTGACTGTGGGACCGCCCTCGCACTGGCGTCGTGGCCGGACGATCCGGAGTCTTACGCTGGAGTGCGTCTTGGCGCTGCTGCCCGCGACCGTCTTGTCCGTGTGGCGTTTTGGCTGGGGAACCATTGAAGTGCTTGGCATGTGCTGTGCCGCGAGCGTGGCCTGCGAAGCTCTGGTCTGTCGGCTGCGCGGCGGACGGTCGAGCCTGGAGAATTGGAATGCGTTTTTCGTAGGCATGGTTACGGCCTTTTTATTGCCGCCCGGCGCGCCTTGGTGGTTGGCTTTTGCCGCCGGTTGTATCGCCATCCTGCTGGGGCAGGCCATCTTCGGAGGATTGGGATCCAATCCGTTCAGCGCACCGGCTCTTGCCTGGGCCGTATGTCTGGTCTGTTGGCCCCGGTTTATGGATGTGGACATGGCCCTGGCCACCTTACCCATGAATGAACCCCTGGGACAGCTGATGCATTTTGGCGTTTCAAGTCTCTGGCAATTCGATCTTTCGGATTTGTTTTGGGGCATGCAGGTAGGGGCGCTTGGAGCTTCCCAGGTGGCGGCCTTGCTTTTCGGCGGGATCTGGTTGTTGGCCCGTGGAGTTATCAAGGTATTCATTCCTTTGGCGTTCCTGGTTGGCGTGGCCCTCACCGCAGGCATCTATTGGATGCTGGATCCCGGGCAATATGCCTCGCCGCTGTTTCACCTCAGCACTGGTTCCGTGATGCTGTGCGCCTTTTTTCTCGCTCCTGAACACGGGCCGTCCCCGTGCGGCCGTCTGCCCATGCTCCTGTTCGGGGCGTTGGCCGGAGTCATGGTCATGATCATCCGAGTGTATGGTGTGTACCCGGATGGAGCGCCCTTTGCCGTGCTGCTGGCCAATCTCCTGACCCCGTTGCTTGACAGGGTGCGCCCCCGGCCGTTTGGAGCCGTAAGGAGGAATCATGCGTGAGCTAGCCAAAATGATCCTGGTGCTATCCATCATCGGTGCCGTGTCCGGCTATGGGCTGGCAACGCTCAAGCGGATCACCAGACCGGCCATTGAAGAACAGGTTTTGACCTATGTGCAGGGACCGGCCCTGCACGGCGTGATGTACGGAGTGGACAACGACCCCATTCAGGACCGGCGTAAGCTGGTGTTGGAGGATGGGCAGGAGTTGACCGTTTTTCCGGGGTTTTCCGGGGGGGATCTGTGCTGCCTCGCCTATGAATCGTTTGCTCCGGGCTACTCCGGAGACATCGGTGTGATGGTGGCCTTTGACCTGCAAAGCGATGCGGTGCGCGCCGTGGGTGTAACCACCCAGACCGAAACGCCTGGAGTGGGGACGCGAGTATTTGTCCCCGAATTTTGCGACCAATTCCGCGACCACGCCCTGAACGGGCTGCGGCTTAAGAGTGACGAAGGTGACATTGATGCGGTTTCAGGGGCCACCTATTCCTCGGTGGGCATGGTGGACGCGGTACGCAAGGCCGCAAACCTGTACCCGCAGCTCAAGGCGCAAATAGGCGACGTCTGGAAGTAGGCGGCAACCGGGCAAGGCTGTGCATGCCGTCCGGGATGAGGAGAAAAATATATGCAACGTCTTTGGAAAGAATTCAGCAAAGGATTATGGAAAGAATTGCCCCCGCTCCGGGTGTTGCTCGGGCTTTGTCCCACTCTGGCCGTGACATCCACGGCGGAGAACGGTCTGGGCATGGGGCTGGCCGTGATCTTCGTACTCACGTTGTCCAACCTGATCGTGTCGCTGTTGCGGCGCGTGATTCCGCCCAAGGTGCGGATCGCCTGCTTCATCCTCATCGCCGCGACCCTGGTGGTCACAGTGGAGCTGCTTATGCAGGCCTATGTGTATCCACTGTACCAAAAGCTGGGCATCTTTGTTCCGCTCATTGTGGTCAACTGCATCATTCTGGGCCGGGCCGAAGCGTTTGCCTCCAAGAATTCCGTGGGCCTTTCCGTGGCGGATGCCCTGGGCATGGGACTGGGGTTTACCCTTTCCCTGACCTTTCTGGGGGGCATTCGGGAGCTGCTGGGCAACGGCACGCTGTTCGGCATGTCGGCGACCTGGGACTCCTTCCAGCCGCTGAGCATCATGGTGCAGGCTCCCGGCGCGTTCCTCGGGCTGGGATTGATTCTGGCTGGAATGAACGCTTTGAACAGCTGGTATGCCCGACGGCATGAGGATCCGCCGCCCCGCGCCCTGGAAGCCATTGCCTCCTGTTCCTCCCTGGGAACCGAGCACACCTCGGCGCTTCTGAACGGGGGGAATACGGAAAACGGGACAAACGGGGACGGCACTGGCCGGGCGTCCGTTAATGGTCATTGAGCCGCGTTAAGGAGAATATACTCATGGATTATTTCCTGCTCGTCATCTCCGCAGTATTCATAAGCAATATTGTTCTGGTGCAATACCTGGGCGCGTGTCCGTTCATGGGGACGTCCAAGGATGTGGGCGTGGCGCTGGGCATGGGGGGGGCTGTGGTCTTCGTCATGACCATGGCCACGGCCCTAACCTGGCCCATCCAGCACCTGCTGTTGGTCCCCCATGGGGTGGAGTATCTGCAAACCATCGTGTTCATTTTGGTCATCGCGTCATTGGTG
Source organism: Paucidesulfovibrio gracilis DSM 16080 (assembly GCF_900167125.1). Lineage (NCBI taxonomy): Bacteria > Pseudomonadati > Thermodesulfobacteriota > Desulfovibrionia > Desulfovibrionales > Desulfovibrionaceae > Paucidesulfovibrio > Paucidesulfovibrio gracilis. The sequence continues at coordinate 96,290 of NZ_FUYC01000007.1, read as the reverse complement.
CAGTTGGTGGAAATGGTTTTGCGCAAATTCGTTCCGCCGCTCTATGCGTCCTTGGGAATCTATCTGCCGTTGATCACCACCAACTGCGCCGTGCTTGGTGTGGCCATCCTGGTGCAACGCAACGAGTTTTCCTTTGTGCGCGGGGTTGTTTTTTCCCTGGCCTCGGGCGCGGGATTTCTGTTGGCACTGGTCATCATCGCGGCCATCCGCGAGCGTCTGGAAACCGCTCCCGTTCCCCGTGTGTTCCGGGGAATACCTGTAGCGTTGATTACGGCCGGTTTCATGTCTCTGACTTTTTTTGCATTCCGGGGCATGGGCGGCTGAGGCCGTTGCAGGATGTATCCTTGATGCAATGAACGCACTGGAGTCGTTATGATTGTTTCCTCTGTCGCCATCGTATTCGGATTGAGCTTCAGCGCTGCCGCACTGTTGGCCGCTGCCTCAAAATTCTTACAAGTCAAGGAAGATCCACGGGTTGCCAAGGTGGAGGCCTGCCTGCCCGGTGCCAATTGCGGCGGGTGCGGATATCCTGGATGCTCTGCTGCTGCTGCGGCTGTTGTGGCCGGGGAAGCTCCTCCGGAGGTGTGCGTGGCGGGCGGCATGGATATTGCCGAAGCCATTGCACGGGTCATGGGAAAAACCGTGGACTATCGGGAGCCGCAGGTTGCCGCGCTGATTTGTTCCGGCGGGGATCGGGCCAACCGCATGTTTGCCTATGAGGGCGTCCGGGATTGCCGGGCCGAGGCCATGCTCTACGGCGGAGAAAAAAGTTGCGGTTTGGGGTGTCTCGGGCTGGGATCCTGCGTTCGGGCCTGTCCTTTTGGAGCGATCCGTCTTGGAGAGCACAACCTGCCCATCGTGAACAAGTCCTTGTGCCGTTCTTGCGGCAAATGCGCCGAGGTCTGCCCCACAGGGGCCATCCGCATCACGAGTTTTTCCGCCAGCCTGCTGCATGTGAACAAACTCGTGGACTGCCTGGCTCCCTGCATGCAGAAATGCCCGGTGCAACTGGACGTGCGAACCTTTATCCAACAGGTCAAGTCCGGGGATTTGCACGGCGCGTTGCTTACGCTCAAGAACCGCAATCCCCTGCCGCTCGTGGTGGGGCGGATTTGCCCTCACCCCTGCGAAGATATTTGCCGCCGCAAGATTGTGGACGAAGGCGTGGCCATCAACGCCTTGGAGCGTTATGTGGCGGATTGGGAAATGAACAACGGCCGGGTGCCCATTCATGTGGCCCCGGATACCGGGCGCAAGGTGGCCATTGTCGGCGGCGGGCCGGCCGGCCTTTCCTGCGCGTATTTTCTGCGCCGTCTCGGGCATCAGCCTGTCATTTTTGAATCCCATGCTGCCCTGGGGGGCATGCTGCGGTATGCCATTCCCGAATTCCGACTTCCGCGCAATGTCGTGGAATATGAGATTCGCGGAATCCTGGAACTGGGCGTGGAGGTTCGTACCTACATGACCTTCGGCAAGGATTTCGATCTGGAAGATTTGAAAGAACAGGGTTTTGAGGCAGTATTCCTGGCTACTGGCGCGTGGAGGAACCCGCGACTGTTTATCCCGGGCGACGATGCCCGCAACGTCGTGGGCGGCGTGGACTTCCTCACCGGCATCGGCTCGCGTTGGACCAACCTGAAGGGGCAGCGCGTGATTGTTGTTGGCGGCACCAACTCGGCCATGGATATTGCCCGAAGCGCGGCGCGGCTGGGGGCACAGTCCGTTCACATCACCTCGCGGCACATTCGCCGGAAAATGAGCGCCAATAAGTATGAAGTCGAGAAAGCGCGGGATGTCGGAGCGCAATTACTGGAGCAAATCATTCCAGCCTCGTTCGACGTGGAAGAGTCCGGCCGTGCAGTGGCGCTGCATTTGTTGCGGGCCGAGTACCCGGATTCGAAAAAAGCCTCGGGAACTCCTCAGCCCATTGCGGGCAGCGAACATCGACTGGAAGGGGATCTTTTCATTGTGGCCACGGATCGTGTGCCGGATTTGACTCCTTATGTGGACAAACGGGGAATCGGACCGTTCAAAATGACCAAGCAGGGAACCATGGTGGGGGATGACGCCACCATGCAGACCAATATGTCCCACGTTTTCGTGGGAGGGGAATTGCGGCGTGGGCGGTCCATTGTCATGGAAGCGGTTTCGGACGGTCGACGCGCGGCGCGCTCCATTCATCATTACGTTACGTCGGGCGAGGTTCCCGTGCCGGTCATGCCCCAGGAGCGGGTGGTCCCGGAATCGTTGCTCAAGGGGATGCGGGTCCGTTGGCACATCCCCAAGGTGCAACCCTCGGAAGTGCCGGTACGTGCTCGGTTGGAGCGGTTCGCTCTGGAGGTCCGGCGGGGCATCGGCGAGCGGGAGGCCGTCAAGGAGGCTAGTCGTTGTTTGCGGTGCGGCTTTACGTGTTACGATGCTGAAGCCGGGTCGGAGTTTGCCGAGGATCGGGATGTGACGTTGTTTGACCAAGGCGCGGAGGAGCGCGTTGCAATGGAGGCCAAGTCATGAGTGGAATCGGGAATAATTCGTTGATGCATGGTGCTGCTTCCATGAGTCGACGTGGGTTTTTACGCACTGGGCTGGCCTTGGGGCTGGGACTGGCCCTGCCCGTGTGGGTACCGTTGCGTGCTGATGCTGCAACCGCTCCCCGCTCTGATTACTGGGAAGCAACGCGTTTTTTGTTGGGAACGTATGTGACCGTGTGCGGGGTGCATGCCGATCAAGATTGCGCCGAGCAAGCGATAGACGCGGTTTTTTTTGAAATTGAGCGACTGTCCGGATTGTTGAATCGTCACGATGCCGGGTCCGAGCTTGCCGAATTGAATCGATCCGGGCAATTGTCCCATGCATCACCCGAGTTGATTCATGTCGTGGATCGTGCGCTGGTTCTGAACCGGTTGTCCCAGGGAGTGTTCGACCCCAGCGTGGCTCCGCTGGTGGATCTCATGCGTTCGTCGGGCGCGTATGATCCGGATCCGGCACTATTGCGGCAAACTTTGGAATTGATCGGCGCGTCACAGATTCGCCTGGATGGAGGGCGCGTAGGTTTGGCAGGGCAGGGCATGGCTTTGACCCTGGACGGCATCGGCAAGGGGTATATCGTGGATCAGGCCTCCCGTGTGATGTCGGCCATGGGCGTGGGGGATCATTTGATCAACGCGGGCGGAGATATCTTTGCTGCGGGCCGTCCCTCTCGGGAGCGCGGCTGGCGGGTCGCATTGCAGGATCCGTCAGGGAAACAGCGTTCCCGGACGGTATTGGAGTTGACGAATCAGGCCGTGGCCACTTCTGGAGCGTATGAGCAAACCTGGGGCGCTGGGCGACATCATATCGTACGCCCTGACTCCGGCATATGTCCGGGTCGCAACGCTTCTGTGAGCGTGACCGCACCAACGGTCATGGAGGCGGACGCTCTGGCCACGACATTGTTTCTGGGATCGGCCCACGATGGGCTGCGATTGGTGGACAGTCTGCCGGGCCGGGAATGCCTGATCATTGGCGTTGACCAGGGACGGATCGGCTCCCGCCACTGGAGGCGGCTGGAGGTGTCGTCGCAAGCATAGTTCATAGACCGCATGGACACCCTTACGCTGGGGCTTCGACTGTGTGCCGAAGCCCCTCTCTTTTGGGCGGCGAGAGAAACGCACCGACCGAGATGTTGCATTGTTGTTCGGCAAAGGCAGGCTGGAGAAAAGAACCCCGACGGAAGAGGGCGCTTCCGTCGGGGAGGGTGAGGGGAGGAGGGTGAAGCCTTGGCCTGTTGTTTCCTTGGCTTCTGTATGTGGACGCGTGGCACTTGGGGGAATGCTCCACGTCCTCGAATCCGTATCGTCAGGTCAGTGGGCGGACTTGGCGATACGGTCGATTTCCGCGTAGAGTTCGTGGTCGCGGATAATGCCCACGACCTTGCCTTCATCTTCCACGAGAATCCGTTGCAGATTGTGCGAGAACATCTTTTCCGCCACTTCGATGAGCGAGGCGTTGGTTTCGATGCGCACGGTGTGGGCGGTCATGACGTCTTTGATCAGAACGTCCAAAAGGTCTTCCACCTGGCGGGTGAAAACGCCGTCCCAGAAGAAGTGCGAGAACCTGGTGGTTTCTTTGGACTGGGGCTGAGCGGACACGTGCGCCTTGTACAGGGCGGTAACCAGGTCGCGGATGGTCAGATACCCCACGGGCTGGTCCTGCTCGTTCAGCACGATGATGGAGCGATGTCCCCGGTCCGAGGTCACATCCGTGGCCATGACGCGTTCGTTATGTTCACGCAGCTTTTGTACGGCACGCAACACGCTCTCGGTCTCGCGGATAGTGGTGTATTCGCTCAGGGGAATCATGAGATCTTCGGCGCATATTTCCGCCTGCCATCCTTCGTAGGTGGACTTATAGGCATCCACGATGCGCGATGCGAGATAATTGATTTCGCAGGGCTTGGTCAGATAGTCGAACGCGCCGTCGCAGTAAGCATCCACAGCGCTTTTGATGGATCCGTGTCCCGTCAGCATGATGACCTGGGTGGTGGGGCGGCGTTCCTTGAAAGCCTCGACGAATTCGTTGCCGTTCATCCCGGGCATTTGAAAGTCCGTAATGACCACGTCCGGATCTTGATCCACCATGGACAACGCTTCCTGGGCGCTTTGGGCGGTGACGATCTCAAATCCTTTGGATTCGAGCAGCCGGGCCATATTGCTGCGGAAGCGATCATCGTCATCCACCAGCAGTACGCGAATGTTCATCATGTTCCTCAACTCCTTGGCCTGTTCCCGTCGCGCTGGAGGGCGGCGGATTCCATTCGGCCGTCCCGGGCAATCCGGGAGGCGGGCATGTCCGATTCTGCGAGGAAGAAAAGCAATCGGTGTGCCACTTGGTATCGATATTTATACCAAGGTGTTGAGTGTCTTTTTGCGTGTTTTTTGCGTGTTTTTTCGTGCGGAGTCTTGCCGTGCTAGGCAGTGGTGCACAGTTGGGCGGCGGTTTGGGCAGGAGGCAGGTTCTGAAAGGCGACCCGGAAGCGCAATTCCGGCCCGCCACAAAAATCAATGGGAGCGGAGGAACCGGAACCTTGTTCGTCGGGCGAATTGCTCGGGGAGTGCGCCTCCAACGAAATTGGTTTCAGCCCCCAACAGCAAAGATGCCCTGGACGAAATTGAAAAATATCGTTCAACGGAAGGCCGAGCACGCGGCAGAGCAGGACGCGAATAATTCCCGCATGGGTGACGACGGCGCAGGGCAAGGGACCATGGGCCATTTGTTCCAGCATTGGCCAGGCCCGTTGTGCAAGGTCCGAAAAACTTTCGCCTTCGGGCGGCCGGAAGTCCGCAAGATTGTTTCCCCGGGCGGCGTATTGGTCGGGTGTTTGTTCGCGAATTTCGGCCATGGGACGATTTTCCCATTGTCCCAGATGAATTTCCCGAAGATCTTTGAGGATGGTGACCGGCCGGTTTTGCGCTTGAGCCAGTTGGGAGGCGGTTTGAAGAGTCCGTTGCAGGGGCGAGGTGTAAATTGCGCGAACGGCACCCGCGGCAAAGACGCTGCCGAGTTCTCGGGCTTGTGCCTCCCCTTTGGGGCTGAGAGGCAGATCCGTGGTGCCGATGTATGTTTTTTTCGCCGTGGGAATAGTGGCCGCATGGCGAATGAGCACGAGCATGTCATCCCACCTGCAATAGTCGGCGGGCAGCCGGACCAGCCTGCTCCAGGTAGATGGCCAGGACACGGCGGGCGCGGTCCAACCGACTCGTGACGGCTTGTACGGCTTCTGGATTGTTTTGAAATTTTTTTTGCTTTGCGAGATATCGCTGTTCCAGCGGGACGCGTTGGGTTCCTTGCACGAATTTATCTGCCAGGAATACGATTTCGCGTTCTGTGATTTGCGTGATGTCGTCCGGGTTCAGATCCACGTGGTCGCGTACAATGGGGGCTGCTGCGGGAAAACCATGCTCCAAAAGGAAGTTGGCACCGGCTTGAGCGTGTTTTGCTTTGGCGCGGGCCACGTCATGCACCAGGGCGGCGCTTCGTGTCAGGGTGACGTCTAGGGGCGTTGCCTCTTCGGGAAGGGATGCATTGAGGAGGGCGGTCATGCGTACTGCGAGGTCGGCCACGGCCCGGCAATGCAAACGGATGGTCTCCGGCGTGTGCGCCAGGTCCAGCAGGGCATCGCATTCCCCATCCAGCGGATAGTCGCGGGTGGCGCGTTGGTCCAGGCGGCGGTACTCTTCAGGATGATCCATATCCAAAAGAATGCCCTGGTCAGCCACGGGTACCAGTGCGGCCTCCTCTGCATGGGCTTCCAGTACGGCGCGCAGACCACCTTGACCGTCGTGAGCCAGAATGCGCGGAATCATGTCCTGTCGCAGCAATGGCGGGTGTCCTGGTGTTTCCTCAAAGACCGGATGGGTGATTAAGGCGCGGTGCTTGACAAAGTGCGCGCTCAGCCGTTGCAAGGTTTGGGGGCGGATCAGCGGGATGTCCACGGGGAGCAGAAAAAAGGCGTCGATGTCATTCGGCAGTGCGCTCACACCGGTCAAAACGGATCCGAACATGCCGGACGCATGATCGGGGTTGTGGACCATGACGGAATCATAGGTCAGACCAAGGGGGGTAATTTGTTCAGCGTTGTGTCCCGTGACGATAATAGGAGAGGGGATCCCGGCCTGGGCAAAGCTTTGGAGCAGCCGCTCCAAAGCGGGAACACCTCCCAACGGAAGCAGCGGTTTGAATTGGCCCATGCGGGACGAAAACCCCGCGGCCAGAATAATGGCGGAAAAGCGAAGCATAAGCCGTTCCTCGGTAAGGTTACCCTTGTTTCCCGGGCGCGCCGCGCAGATGCACCAGCTCGCCGACGATGCTCAGCGCGATTTCTTCCGGTGTCTGTACATTAATGGCCAGACCGATGGGGCAGTGGCAGCGCTCTAGATCCTGATCCGTGAACCCTTCCTTGCCCAGTGCCGCGTAGACGTCGTTCTTTTTTTTCTTGCTGCCGATCATACCGACGTATCGGGCCGGGGTACGGAGCGCCTGTCCCAGCACGGTCTTATCGTGGGCGTGTCCTCTGGTGAGGATGACGACATACGCATTTTCTTTCACGACTTCAGGGTCTACTGCATTGTGAAAGTCGTCAAGAACCACGATTTGATCCGCTTCTGGAAAACGGTCCTGGTTGGCGAAATCTTCGCGATCGTCCAACACCACGGTACGAAAGCCCATCATGGCCGTTAATTTGGCGGTGCATCGCGAAACATGCCCGGCACCATACAGAAATACGGGGGCCGGAGGATAGACAGGTTCGGCCAGGAAGCGTTGATCGTCCAGGCAATGAAGTCCTACCGTCCCCCGAGAGCGGGTCAGGTGGAGCAACCGTCCCCGCACATCGTCCGGTATGGCATTGCCGTTTGCCTTTTCCGGCTGGTCCTGGAGCACCACTTCGTGGTCCGCGGTTCGTATGTTGTCTTGCGTGTCTTCCTGTACGAGTCGAACCAGCAAAATGCTGGCCCGGCCGTGGCGCAACGCCTTGTTCTGAATCGACATGGCCTTTGCTGCGGAACTGTTCGGAGTCACGTGTTCCAACAGGAGGCGGAATTCCCCGCCGCAAATCATATCGGTTCCCGCGGCCAGGTCGCGGTTCAGGTTGAGTTCGCGCAGTCGGGCCGTTCCGGGGGGCGTGTCGAACAGTTCGCCTGCCTCGCGAATCGCCATGGCTTCGGTGATGCCGCCACCCACGGTGCCGAGGATGCCTTCCCCGGTGCATCCGGGACGGCGTACCGTCATCTTTGCTCCGGAGGAACGGGGAGTGGAGCCGTGGGAATCCACGATGGTGGCGAGGACCACGGATTCGCCGCGGTCCAGCAGGGTGAGGGTATCGCGTAGCAGGTGTGTCATGAAGAGGTCTCCTGAAGAGGTGGCGTGGGCATGTTGAGCACGCGTTTTTGTAGTCCCGGCAGGACGGGAGCGCCGTGTCCGGTGGCCGTGATGCATACGTCGGCCGGATCGCATGGCAAGGAGGAAAGTTGTTGAATCGCTTGTCGCACTTGTTGCAGTACGGCATCTTCCGCAGAACTTCCCGCATGGGCCACCGTGCTGACTTGTATCGTTACGTTTGCAGGTTGCTGATGGGGCGAGGGCGCCTGCACGGCAAAGTCGGCCAAGCCCGGCACTGCGTAAAGTATGTCACCAAGGGCGGCCGCGTCCAGTGGGGAACCGTTTTGATTGGAATTGTGCGTGGTATCTTGGGGCAGCCGACGCACGGCTGGGTCAAGGCGACGCAGAATACTGCCGCAGGGACACGTCCCGGGCAGGATGCGGCCCCGGTCTCCTGTGCGGTATCGAATCAGCGGCATGGCACGGCGTGTCAACGTGGTCACGACGATTTCACCCCATTCACCGTCCGGGACAAGTCGGCCTGTTCCGGGGCAGAGGATCTCCACGTACAGATCGGCTTCGCGCAGATGCATCCCCGGGGCGCGGCCGCATTCCACTGCGCCGCCCAGTCCTGTTTCCACCATGCCCCAGTGGTGAAAGGCCCGACAGTGCAGCCCTTGCTCCACAGCGTGCGCCAGGGCCGGAGGCACCGCGTCCCAGCAGAGCAGCGCCGAGCGAAGTCGGGGTTTGGGGCTGTCTTCCCCGTACCGGGCATGCGCGGCAAGGATATGCACATGGGCCGGGGAACCGACCACGCAGCGGACGTTTTCCCGTGTCATTCGGTGCAGGGTCCCCAAAGGAGATTCCAGGGGACCGCATACCAAGGCACGCACGTCAAAGGACGACAACGCGTCACCGAGGAGCCTGCCAACGCTGTCCGGACGTTCGCCGGGCAGGAGTACCAGCGCTGTTTCGCCCGGTTGAACAAGATTCCGCATGCCTCGTCGAAAGAAATGCCGAATGCGTTCCAGGTCATTGGGCGTGAAAAATATTCGTTTGCCCGGTCCGCTGGTGCCGGAGCTGGGGATGCTGACCACCCGGGCCACTTCGTCCTGTGACGCCGCGAGGAATGCATGGGGATGCTCCCGAAGGTCATGGGCCGAGGTCAGAGGAAGCGCGGTCAGGGATTGTGGAAATTCATGCTCCGCAAAACGGACGTGACGCAACGCCGTCCGGTAAAACGGGCTGTTTTTCCGGGCATTGTCCACTGTCCGTCGGCATTGCCTGCCCTGGTACTGGAGCAGCGCAAGGCGGGAGATCGCCGAATCGGGCGGAGGAGCTGATGCGTTGTTTTGCACCAGGGCTTCCGCCAGCCATCGGTCAAGCCAGGACCGCGTGACCATGGGTGTTCCGGTAGAGCGGCCGCCCATCCACGGCCGTGAGGTTGTAGGCACAAAACGGGATCAGCCTTCCATCGGTTGTAACCACATGAATGCAGCAGCCACGCAGTCGGTCCAGGTCCAGGGACCAGGCATCTTGAAAGGCCATGGCCGAAACAGCGAGCCGGTGCGTGGCGGCTCTGGCCAGAAAACGGTCCAGGTCGTCCATGGGAACCGTTGGCCTGGCTTTCTCCGTCCCATGGGGAGCCATGGGCAGCCGCGCAGCGGGCTGCGGGGACTGCTTTGGTGCTGCATCGTCCTCGGAGGGTGCTGTGCCCGTGTGATGGGTGGGTGCAGACCATTGGCGGCTGACAAAGGCTTTGGACTGATCCGCTCCGGTTTTCGCCGGGATGGGTTCCACCTTGCCGGAACAGCAGGCGCGTTGTTCCGAAAGTAAGGTCAGACTTTGATCTTCATTGACCAGATAATTGGCGTGGAACGAGCATCGGGCGTGCTCGCATGCAGGTGGTAAAAAATCGCGGGCGTGAATCAGGCCGTTGGTCTGTTCTTCCAATCCCCGCATCACTTCAGGGAGCGTGATGCGAGCCTGATCCGCCGGGGAAGCAGGGAAACGTCCAAAATAGCTGACGGGTTGGAAATGAATGCCGCGGACCCCGGGTGAACGTGAGGCCGCCAATTCCAGCAGCCCGCCCAGGTCTTGATCATTGACGCCGGGAATCACCGTGGGCACGAGCACCACACCGATGCCGGCGGCAATGAACCGTTCCACGGCCAGGAGTTTTTCCTCAAGCAGGGAGGCTCCCCGCAACTGTTCATATGGCTCCGGTCGGTGGGAGTCGAACTGCAGGAACACGGAGTCCAGCCCGGCCCGGGCCATGGCCGGTGCGAAGCTTTTTTCCCGGGCGGCGCGCAATCCGTTGGTGTTCAGTTGCACGAAGGGAAATCCGATCTGCTTGGCCAGGGATATGAAAAAGGGCAAGTCCGGGTGAATGGACGGCTCTCCTCCGGAGAATTGGATATTGCAGGGTCCGGACAGGCGCATGACCTCGCGCAACATGTGTTCCACTTCGGGTTTGGTCAGATCCGGGCGTTTCGGAACGCCTGCCGACGCAAAGCAGACCGGACAGGCGAGATTACAGCGCCAGGTGATTTCCAAAAGCGCGGTGCAGGTGTGTTGGCGGTGGTCCGGGCAAAGTCCGCAGTCGTAGGGGCATCCCCGTTCAATGGCTGTCGCGGGGATGCGCGGCCGCGAGGGAATTTTGGGTCGGCTCCAGCGGGAAAGCTCCTGGCCGGGATTGCCCCGCCAGATTATGCAGCGGAACAGCCCGTGTTTCGGACAGCGCTTGGCGAGGTAGGCGTTGTTCCCCTCTTCTTCGATGCTTGCGGGGATTGTGCGTAAGCATACCGGACAGACGCTCTGCGTCCCCCGGAGGAAGCGCGACTCAGAAGGCATCGGGTAGCTCCCTGCCCTGGCTTGGGTCCAGGCCGTTTTCCACCAGGAGTTCCCGCACCCGGGCATGGGTTTTGGCAAGCAGGCCGCCGCAACGTTGGGGATCGGGCCTGCCGCATTCGCCGCCGAGAATGGCCTTGCAGGTGGTGCCGCCAAATTCGCTGCAGGCGGTTTTACCGAACCATTCGCGCAATTCGGAAAGCAGCAACGGCAGGCGCTCATCTTCCTGCTCGTGATCCAGTCCTTTGCCCGCGTAAAAGGCAAGCAAACACAATCCCCCCGTAAGAACGCCGCAAGGACCGGAACAATCCCCCAGTCCGTTACAAAGTCCGGCCATGGCACGGACCAAGTCTGTATTGGAGCGGCCGGTTTCTTCCAGGCCGAGCAAGAGCATGATCTGACTGCAACAATACCCGGCACCCGAAAGGCGCATCAAGGTCAGGTCCATGTCGTTCATTGTCATTGTCCTCCTAGGAGCGTTGTGGTTTTGGCTTGTGCGCCGAAACCAGACAATATCCCGCACCGGCACGGCAGGCGTCCGGGGAAATGCCAGCCCAGGTGAGCTTGGCGGCCAAGTCCCGTAGCAGCGGGGAATGGTCCTCAAATCGGATAGCGTATAATCCAGCAAGGCGAAGATGTTCCAAGAGATCGGCTTGGGTGAAAGAGGTTTTTGTGCAGGACGTTTCCGTTTCGGGGGAACGGTTTCCGGGAATAGTTGGACAGGCAGCCTTGGTCCGGCCTTCTGCAATGCGATAGAGATCCGAAAGACCAAGCATCCCTCCGGGGCGCAGCACTCGATGCAGCTCCCGCAGTACCTTGCCGGGGTCGTGTTGAAGGGAGAGCACGCATTCGCAGAAGACCGCATCCATGGAGTCGGGCGGCAAAGGCAGGGCGTCGGCGTTGCCCTGCATCAGTGGAAGCGATGGATGCTCCGTGCCAGGGGCGAGATCCAGCCCCAGGGCGCATACGCCGAAGCGCCGTCTGAGGAAACGTACAGTGCTTCCCAACCCGCATCCCACGTCCAGCACTCGCATGCCCGGGCATAGATGCATTGTTTCGGCGAGTCGGGTGGTCAGTTCCAGACCGCCAGGGCGCAGCGTGTCTCCTGCAACTCTCCGCAACTCCGGGCGAGTCCAGAGAGGTGGCGCCTGATGGGGGGCGGCAGGAGGGGAAAGCGGCCCGGGTTGCCCCGGGGGGACAGAGCGGTTCACTTGTCCTCCAGAAGTCGTTCCACCTCGGCCATTTTTCCCGTGGCCAGGGCTTCGGGGATGAGAACCATGCCGCAACAGGGGCAGGCGGGCAACTCCACATTAAAGCTGCTGCCCAAATATTCCAAGCTGACCGGAGCCGGTTCCAATGGTTGGTCGCAGGTTCGGCAACGCCACCCCGTGACATCGGCTTCGGGAACACGAATGGTACTCATCGGTCGCCTCCTTTGAGGGTGTCCACCACGCGCATGCGGTGGCTCCAGGCATTGTGGACGAGGTATCCGCCGTCGGGTTCCGGTTCATATTCGACCCAGTACGTCACGCTGACGGGGCGGTGTCGGGCCAGAAGTCTCCCGGATTCGGACACAAAAGCGCAGCCTTGGCCATTGTTGGCCCGTTGCGCGGTCAGCAATGTTTTTTGCAGGTCCGAGACGAGGATGCGTCGTTGATCCAGCCGTTCCTCCACACCAGGGGCAAGTCGGACGGTCACGGATTCATGCTCGGGACGCAAGGGACTGGATTCCTGCCAATAGGTTTGCAGAAGTCGTTCCTTGAGTCGGGCGCGATTTTCGCGTCGTTGCGAATAGCCTGGAGCAGGGCGTTGACCCGGCGCAGATTCGTTTGGCTCCGGCGGGGGAAAAAGTAAATCCAGGGCATGGGAGACGGGCTTTCCGGTCCGCACCAGCCTGTCGCGGCACATGGCGCAATAGGTCACGAAGTCGTGGTCCACGGACTTGGCACGGCGTTCGACCACTTCCCGGCCGAGGTCTGGGTCCACTTCGCAGAGCAACCCGCCATAGCCGCAACATTCCGTGAGGTCTTTGGTCAGCTTCGGTTCTACGAGGGGTATGTCCAGACGCTCCAGCAGGGTGCGGACGTCCTCGTGCAGGGCGGCATCCTGGCGTGAGCCGCAGGGGTCATGAATGGCCAGCGGGGTGTTTGAATCGCGTTCCGGCGAGGGCAGGTCCATATCCGTGAGCATCTCCCAAAAGGAGCGGATATCCGCTTCCGGTAGCGCTTCCCGCAGGGTTTGCAAACAGGTGGGACAGGCCGCTGCCACGGCTGGCGAACCAAGTTGTTTCCAGGATGAGCGCAACTCGGCCAGCGATGTTTCGTAGCGGTCCACCTGTCCGGCCCAGAGTGCGGGCGCGCCGCAGCAGGCCAGGTGTAGTCCTGTTTCGGGTTGTTGTTGCAGCAGCCAGGCATAGACCCGTTCCACCAGGGCCGGATCCGAGGCCGTCAGCTGGCAACCGGGAAAGAAGAGCCATTGAGTGGGAGAGCCTCCCGGAGCCGGGCGGGCCAATGCGCTTTGGTCGCCATTGGCGAAGTCCATGTCCCGCAGGGCGAATTCATGCGCTGACGGCGGCATTTTCCCGCGTTGCACCATGTCTCGTCGGGCTTCCAGACAGAGCGCGCCCATATCGAAATCCCCGGGACACAGGGTTTCGCACAGGCCGCAATCCATGCAGGAATTGATCATGGTGTTGGCCTGACGCGTTCCCATGACAATGGAAGCGTTGTTGTAGATGCGGCGGGCATAGACCTTGGGGTAGGAACCGTATTTTTCCAGGTAGGCGCAATGTTTCACGCATTCCAGACATTCGCATTGCAGACAGCGGCCCGCTTCTTCTTGTATGGCGGTCTCCTGGTCTGCGGGATCCGACGTGGGAGCAAGCGATACCGGAGGAACCTGGGGAATAGTGGAAATGTCGGTATGCAGGCGGCTTTCATAGGGACCGTCCTTTTCCCGGCCGGCAGTAAGGGAAGCGCCTTGGGCAAAACGTTCCATGGAATTGGCGGCCCGTCTCCCCAGGCTGGCGAGCCGAGCAGGGGAAGGTGATTCGGGCGGTTGGAGCATCTCATGGAGATTGCCAGAAAAAACGCCCGGAATATCTGTTCCAAGGGTCAGTGGATCAGCCTGATCCAGCCCGGTTTCGGCCAGGGAATGGATTTCCGGATCAAGAAATACGGCGTCGCAATGTTGCAGTAAAGCTTGCAGGGTTCCTTGCTCCAGAGGGTGCGGAGCGAGCATGGTCACTCCCATCTTCTGGAGCCGTTCCAGTTCCGCCTGCACCACGGCATCCGGTAAAATTTCTTCTGTAAAATCGGCAAGACTGCCCTGAACCGGGCGGCCGTGCAGTTGGACCGTAAAGCCCTTGCGTGCCAGCTCCCAGGCCGCGCTTAATCCGGCCAGCCCCGCGCCCAACACGGCGACGGTTTTTTCCTTGCGTGGCAGTGGGGGCTGCGGGGGCATGCGGGTGACCATGCGGGCGCAGTATTTTTCCAACGCACCGATCTGCACGGCTCCGCCTCGCTCGGAACGAAGGCAGGCGGACTCGCAGGGGGCGTCGCAAATACGCGCCAGCACACGCGGCAAAGGCATGGTCCGGGCAAGGACAGCCCAGGCCTCGTTCCAGCGTCCCTGGCTCATGTGCTTGCTAAAGGCGCGGGCATCCACATGCAGGGGGCAGGCCGCAGTACACCGCGGCGCTTCTTCCTGCACACACTTGGCTTCCCAGGCATGTAATGATTGTTGGTCCATAAGCGGCTCCCGTGTCGGCGTCCCATGGTCGGAAAGAAAGGCGGCGGTCCGACGGATTACCGGACCGCCGCCAGGTTGAGCGTGTCGAGTGTGCCTAGGCGTTCAGGCCGGCCAGCACCTTTTCAGGCTTGGCGGGCAGTTGGCGGATGCGGACGCCGCAGGCGTTGTAGATGGCGTTAATCACTGCGGCATGGGGCGCGGTGAGCGGCATTTCGCCTACGCCGGAAGCGCCGAACGGTCCGTCGGGACGCGGCGTTTCCACGTAGATGATCTCCATGTCGTCCGGGATCTGCTTGATGTACGGGAATCCGGCTCCCACCATGGTGGAGTGCTTTTTGATGTCCTCGTAATCTTCGGACAGAGCCAGGCCGATGCCCTGGGCCACGCCGCCGTAGATCTGGCCGTCCACCACCAGGTAGTTGTTGACCACGCCGATGTCGGCCACGGTAGTCATTTTTTCCACGGTGGTTTTACCTGTGGCCAGTTCCACAGCCACCTCGGACATGAACACGCCGTACATGTAGCAGCAGAAGGGGTTGCCCTGGCTGTTTTCGTCGCAGTCATTGGCCGGGGCGGTCCATTTGCCGTGCACACGGGTTTCGATTTTTTCGTCGACCATTTCCTTGTGCGTGCGGAACGAGCCGTCGGGCTTCTTCATGGCCGCGATGAGCATTTCACAGGCCACGCGGGTGGCCTGGCCGGTGACGACCTGTGAGCGGCTGCCGCCCGCCGGTCCCGCATTGGGGGCGAGGCTTGTGTCGTTCATGACCAGGTTGATCTGGTCCGGCGTAATGTTCAACGGGCGCAGCGCTTCGTGAGCTGTACCCAGGGTTCCCATGTCCGCGCCCTGGCCGTGATCTTCCCAGCAGGAGTAGATGGTCACGGTGCCGTCAGGCATGAGTTCGGCGTCCACCTCGGAGGTGTCCGGACCGTCCAGACCAGAGCCGTACACACCGATGGAGATGCCCACACCACGTTTGATTTCGTCCGTGGAATTGGCGGCGGCGCGTTTTTTGGCTTCTTCGTATTTCGGCTTCAGCTTATCCAGCATTTCCGGCAGGGAATAGACTTCGGGATCCTGGCCCGTGGGAGTGGTGGCACCCTTGCGGTAGACGTTCTTGTAGCGCAGATCAAAGGGATCCATGCCGAGTTTCTCGGCCAGCTCATCCATGAGCACTTCCGAGGGGAATTCGGCTTCCGGTGCGCCGTAGCCACGGAAGGCCGCGCCCCAGCAATGGTTGGTGCAAACGGTGCGCCCGTTGCCGCGGATGGCCGGGATGTCGTATCCCGCGCCAATATACTGGGCGCCGCGCAGGGTCAGCAGGTCGCCGAATTCGGAGTAAGGACCGTGGTCACAGGTCCAGTCCGTTTCCATGCCCAGGATCTTGCCGTCCTTGGTGGCGGCCATGCGCAACCAGGTGAAGAAGGGCGAGCGTTTTCCGGTGTAGGTCTGCTGCTGGTGCCAGGAGTAGTTGAGGTACACTGGACGGCCAGTGGCCAGAGCAGCCGCGCCGACCAGCGCTTCCATGGTCGGGCTGAACTTGTAGCCGAAGGTGCCGCCCGTGGGGTTCTGGACCAGAGCCATGTTTTCCGGCTCCACGCCCAGTCCCGGAGCGATCATGAACAGGTGCAGATGCAGACCAATGGACTTGGAATGGATGAAGAGCTTGCCGTTTTCGTCCTGGTAGGCGAATCCCACGTCCGGCTCGATGGGCATGTGCGGCTGACGCTGGGTGTAGTAGTCGCCTTCGGCGATTACCACGTCATCACGGTTGAAGATCGGGGCGGTGTCGTCGCCTTTTGCGATCTTCGGTGTGTAGTAGACGTTGGGTGTACCGGGATGGATTTCAATGGCGTCGTCGGCCATGGCCGCGGGGGCGCTCATGTATTCGGGCAGCTGTTCCAGGTCCACCTTGACCTTGGCGGCAGCGGCGTTGGCGTGCTCCTCGGTGTCCGCGCAGACGATGGCGATGGCATCGCCGTACTGGAAGATCTTTTCGTCGCAAAGGATCGGACGATCCCATCCGTCGCCTTTGTTGGCCGGGAAGGTGATCAGGCCGGTGATGCGGTTTTTGCCCTTGACGTCCTTGTAGGTCACGACCTTGAACACGCCGGGCATTTTTTCGGCCTCGGAGGTGTCGATGTTCAGGATCTTGGCATGGGAGACCTCGGCCTGGACCAGGGCGCAGCGCAGGCTGCCTTGCGGCAGGCGAATGCCCAGGTCGGCACCGAAGTCCCAGGTGCCGGTGACTTTGGCAATGGCCGAGGGACGGGGATACTTGGTTCCCCAGATGCGGCCGTCTTCAGGGATTTCAAAGAGCAGATCGTCTTCGCTCTTTTCGCCGCGCATCACTTCGGCAGCGGCCATGACGGCGTCCACCAGGGGTTTGTATCCGGTGCAGCGGCAGGCGTTGCGGTGCTTCTGGAACCAGTCACGCACCTCTTCGCGGGTGGGGCTGGGATTTTTCTCCAGCAGCGCATAGGTGGAAACCAGGAAGCCCGGGGAGCAGAATCCGCACTGCGCCGCGCCGTAGGCGATCCAGGCCAGCTGGATGGGGTGCAGATTGTCCGGGGTGCCGATGCCTTCCAGGGTCAACAGCTTGGCGCCGTTGTCCACCTTTTTGAGTTTCCGGGTGCAGGAGCGCACCAATTTGCCGTCCATGTAGACGGTGCAGGCGCCGCACTGGCCTTGGTTGCAGCCGATCTTGACGCTGGTCAGGCCCAGGTTTTCACGCAGGACGTTGGCCAGTGATTGATTCGGATCGGCCACGACCGTGCGCGGCACACCGTTGACATTGAGAGTGCGTTTGATCATGGAGTCCTCCTTGTACGCACGTTGACAGTAACCATGGACCCCCTCTCGGCCCAAAGCGTGTCCTGTTGCAGGAACTATTTTCCAAACGGGCAGACCGGATAGCGGCAGGTGTCGCATCCGGCGCAGAATCCGCCGTGTCCCAATTCCGTGATGTCTTTTCTGGTGAGTTTTTCGCCGGCCAGGAGCCGCGGCACCACGAGGTCGAAAATGCTGGCTCTGTAGTACATGACGCAGCCGGGCAGCCCCACGATGGGGACACCGTTTTTGTAGGCCAGCATAAACATGACGCCCGGGAAGGTCGGAGAGCCGTAGGTGACCACTTCGGCTCCTGTGGCGCGAATGCTGGCCGGCGTCTGGTCGTCCGGGTCCACGGACATGCCGCCTGTGACCACCACCATTTCCGCTCCCTGGGCGATAAAGGCGTCGATGGCGTCACGCGTCATGGCCGGATCGTCGCTGGACAGGGTCTGGCCCATGATCGTGCTGCCGAGTTTTTCAAATTTTCGTTGCACCACGGGGCCGAATTTGTCCTCAATGCGGCCGTAATAGACTTCGCTGCCGGTGGTGACCATGCCCACGCGCAGCCGGGCAAAGGGTTTGACCTGAACCACCGGGCCGGATTCCCTACAGATGGTCTCGACCCGGCGGACTTTGTCCTCGTCCACAACCAAAGGCACGACGCGGGTTCCGGCCACGGGCCGTCTGCTGGTGATCTGCTGACCGGTGTGCAGGGTGGCCAGGGCGACTTCTTCGATGGCGTTGATACGGTTCAGGGCTTCGACGTTGATGGTGAGCAACCCGGGATCGGCCAGAAAGTTGACGCGCCCTTCCACAGGGTCGGACAAGGTGATGCCGGGACCGGTTGCGGCGTTGGCGATGCGCCGGGCCGCGTCGTCTTCATGGAGTTGTCCTTCCTCCAGACTGAGCACGTAGATGTGCTCTTTTCCGATTTCCAGCAGCAGGGGGATGTCCTCTTCGCGGACGATGTGGCCTTTGCGAAAGGCCGGACCCTTGGTCTGGCCCGGAACAATACGGGTCATGTCGTGGCAAAGCACTTTGCCCACGGCCTGTTCAACAGGGAGACTGTTCATCATAACATGCGGCTCCGTGTGCGCGAGTAATCGGCGGTACGCCCTGGCGATTCCGCCCGTCCCGAATTGTTCCGGGAACGCTCGTATGGTGTTGCGAGTTGAAGTTTGGTTGAAACTATGCACAAGCGGGCATAATTGGTCAATGGGTGTAAAGGTGACAAACGCTTGGCATGGGGAAAGGGAATACGGGCAAATGCCGTATATCCTATGCAGGGCGTATGTTTTAGCGGAAAGTGCGAGAGGAAGATGAACTGGCTGGACCAGGAAAATCGGTCTTAGGAAGGCTCTGGAAGAGTGTCCGATGTGTTCAAAAATGGAACATACTGACGCTCCAGCCAGTCCGGGGCGACCCGTCCGCTGACCACGGGGAGGATCGTGTCTCCAAGATAGCGGGCCTCGGCAAGGTCGTGGGTGACGTGGATCACGGGGATGTCCAACGAGGTTTTCAGGTCTTTGAGTTCCTTACGCAAGGCTTCCCTGGTGGCGGCATCCAGGGCGGAGAACGGCTCATCCAGCAGAAGCAGGGAAGGATTGCGGGCCAGTGCCTGGCAAAAGGCGGCCCGTTGGCGCTCTCCGCCGGAAATGGCCGAGGGTTTGCGATGTTGCAGGTGATGAATCCCAAAGCGTTCCATCAGTTCATCCACGCGGTGTTCCTGTGTGGCGGCAAAGGCAACATTTTGGCGTACCGACAAATGAGGGAACAGACAGTAGTCTTGAAACACGAGGCCGAGGCCGCGTTTACGCGTTGGCACGAAGCGTCGCCGCGTTGTATCCACCCAGACGGCATCACCCATTGTGATCACGCCTTGATCCGGTCGTTCCAGACCGGCAAGCAGCCGGACCAGGGTGGTCTTTCCGGCACCTGACGGACCCACGAGCGCGGTAAGACGGCCCGGCGCGCAACAGAGTTCCACGTTCAGTTCGAAATGCGGCAGACGTTTGCGTATGGAGGCGTTCAGGCTCATTGGTCTCTTTGGTTGATGCGGTTGATGATCAGCAGCACCACAAAGCTTACCGGGACAAGCAGGGCGGACATGCGGAAGGCATCGTCGTAGCGCAGGGCTTCCACTGCCTCGAAAATGGCGATGGAGGCCACCTTGGTTTCACCGGGAATGGAGCCGCCGACCATGAGGATGACGCCGAATTCACCCAGGCTGTGGGCGAAGACCAGGATAGACGCTGCGGCCAGACCACCCAAGCAGTTGGGCAAAACCACGCGGAAAAAGGCTGCGGTGCGTGAAAGGCCGAGGATGGATGCGCTTTCCAACAGGCGGGAGTCCAGCTTCTCAAAGGAGGCGCGCATGGGCTGGACCGCAAAAGGCAGGTTGAAAATCAGGGAGGCGAGGACAATGGCGGAAAAGCTGAACACCAGTCGCTGCCCGAAGAGCTGTTCCCATGACGCTCCCAGAAAGGCGTTTGGTCCGAAGCAGACCAACAAACCAAAGCCGAGCACCGTGGGCGGAAGCACCATGGGGAGCGTGATGAAGGCATCCAGCAGGCTTTTGCCGGGAAAACGGAAAAAGGCGAGCATATAGGCGAGGGGCGCTGCTGCCACCGGAATAAGTACGGTGGTCAGCAGCGCCAATTTTGCCGAAAGGAGCAGAGGACTCCAATCCATGATCTATTTGTACCCGTATTTGGCCTTGATGGCCGCTACTTCCGGTGTGGCCAGAAATTCGACGAATTTGGCCGCTGCCTCGGAATGCGGGGCGCTGTTGAGGATGCAGGCCGCCTGAATTACGTCCGGAGCCTGGGGGATTTCTACGAAGCAACCTTTTTGACCTTGCTCGGTGAACACAGAGGAATACGCGCAGAACCCGGCGTCAGCCGCACCCGTTGAGGCGTATTGGAACACCTGGGCGATGTTCTGGCCGAATACGAGCCGCGACTGCATGGCGTCCCATATCTCCGCCTTCTGCATGGCCACCATGGCGGCGTTGCCGTATGGGGCGTTTTCCACATTGGCTATGGCCACTTTGACGGCGTCCGTGTGTTGGGCGGCCTTGGTCCAATCGCCTTTGCAAAGCTGGGGATTCAGGCTCCAGAGTACGATCTGCCCTTTGGCATAGACAAACGGTTCGGAACACAGGCCGTCCGCAAAGAGTTTGTCGGGCCGGCGCTGGTCAGCGGCAAGAAAAACGTCGAACGGAGCACCGTTTACGATCTGGCCGTAAAGCTTTCCCGTTGATGTATAGGTGGCATCCACCTCAAGGCCGGTTTGTTGTTCAAAAACAGGGATGATTTCCTTCATGGCGGGCATGAAGTTGGCGGCCTGGGCCACAAGCAGATCCGCTGCCGAGGCAGGCAGAGGCAGGGCTATGGCCAGGAGCATCACAAGGGCGAGGAGTCGTTTCATGCGGAGCCTCACAGGGTTTGCATTATCGGATCGGTGCGACTAGAAAACAGGATTCGCACAGCAAGTCTGCCCTGCCTCATACTCGGCTTCCGATCCATGGGGCAATGTGGTCACGCTTTTTGGAAGAACCGTGACCGGAAGCCGGATCGATTGCTATGCAGACGCACCAGCGGCCCTTCGCGGGGAACAAGGAGCATGGATGACGACGCAAGGAAATGGACGTTTGGCTCCGAATCAAACTTTTGATGTGCCGGAAGGGGTCCGGTACCTTTCCGCAGCGCAGGCCGAAGAGCTGGAGCAAGCCTTTGCCCGGTGGCGGGCTTCGGCGCGAACAGCGACCGAGCGGCGCTCCAGGCGGCGACTGGATCTTCTCTTTTTGTTTTTGCGGCGCACCGGCGCACGCCTGGGTGAGGCACTGGGGCTGGACGAATCACGGGATATGGATCTTGATAAAGGCTGTGTCCGGCTTGGGAACGACCGGTCACGCCGGAGCGTACCATTGCCGGAGCCGTTTTGCCGTGAGATGCAGTGGGCTTTGCAGGCACCGGAGGCTGCGGGACTGGAGGGCTGTTTTTTTCAGTTGGATCCCGGGTACGTGCGCCGGGTGTTTTATGCCCGGGCCGAGGCGTGCGGTTTGCCGCGGGAGTTGGCCGCTCCTCGGACGCTACGCAATACCAGGGCAGTGGAATTACTGCGCAACGGCGTCCCGCTGGCCGTGGTGCGGGACGTACTAGGGCAGTCCTCTACCGATCTTACCGCCGTGTATCAGCATTACTCCGGGGAAACAGCCACCACACTGGTGCGTCGGTTGGGGCTTGACGATCTGGCCGAACGGACCAGTGCGCGAAATACGTTTGTCGGGCGGGTGACCGAGGTAGTGCGTGACGGCGTTATGGCCCAGGTCCGCATGCTTTCAAGGGCGGGAACGTCGATCACGGCCGTCATTACCGTGGAAAGTCTGGTGGCTTTGGGCCTGGAACCGGAGGTTCCCGTAGTCGCCACCATCAAGGCTCCTCTGGTAGGCGTTATTCCCGGAGCAGAGGCTCGGCAAGGCGTAGCCGTAAACCATGTTTGTGCTGAGATTACTTCGGTGCGTTCTTCCGAGGTGTTGACGGAATATTCCGGCATCACGGGCGAGGGGGAAGCGGTGTGCGCGTTGGTGTCGGCCTCGGGCGCTGAAGTTTTGGGGTTGTCTCGGGGAGATAGCGCGGTGTTTCATTTCAAGGCGTTGTCCGTCGTTTTGAACACCGTGTGATGGGCGGGCCGGCCTTTGCGGGAGTCTTTTGAAGGAGTTTCCCACCAAATGATCAATGCAACACTTTCAACCAGTGACGGTTGGCAAAGGCGCAATGCTTGAGCATAACCATTTCGGATCATGGATTATTTTGGGATGCGAGGCGGGTAAATTTTTTTGAAGCGTGACGCAGCCCGCTAGGGGCGGTCCAGGCAAAGCGTGAGATAGGCTACGGTTCCGCGATCTGGCTCCGTATCCATGCACAGGCTGCCGTTCATGAGTTGAACCAGTCGTTTGACGATTTGAAGCCCCAGTCCCGACCCCTGATATTTTCGATTACTCCCGACTTCAGCCTGGGTGAAGGCGTCAAAGATAGACGGAAGCAGGGTGTCCGGCATGCCGATTCCCGTGTCCGTCACCGTGAACAGCAGATGAACCGTATGTGAGTCGGTCGGGCCGATGTGGTCAACGCTCAGGGTAACATGGCCTTCTTCCGTGTATTTGATTGCATTTCCAACCAGATTGATGAGAATTTGCCGGATCCGCGCCGGATCTCCCAGCAGCCGGTCCGGCAAGGATGGGGAGAGATCGATGCGTAGCTGCAATCCACGCTTGCGGGCGCTGGGACCATGGCTAAGCCGTACGGCGTTGATCAGTTTGTTTAGAGAGAAGTTTTCCTGCTCCAGCTCCATTCGCCCTGCCTCAACCTTGGAAATGTCCAGAATATCACCGAGAAGCTGGGTCAACGTGCCGCAGGCGGACAGGGCGCTACGGATATGGCGTAGCTGATCCGGGCGGGGATCCTTGGCCCGCAGGAGTTCCAGCATGCCCATGGCCGCGGTGAGGGGCGTGCGCAATTCGTGGCTCATGTTGGCCAGGAAGGTGGATTTGGAACGGCTGGCCGCTTCCGCCAGTTCCTTGGCGCGTTGCAGTTGCACCTGGGTGGCGTTGCGTGAGGTGACGTCATGGCAAATGCCTTGGATAAAGGCGGGACCGAGGCGGCGTGCGCTGATTTCAAAAAAAAGCCATTGCCCGTTTTTATGCTGGAGGCGCAGCTCCAGCCGCATGGTATTGCCCATGAGCAGTTCCGTTATCTGCGGCGGACGCAGGGCCAGGTCTTCTTTGTGCATCAGGCTCGACAGCTTGACGCCGCGGAGTTGGCTGGGGGCGAAGCCCAGAGATCGGCATAGATGCGGGTTCACATCCTGAATGCAAAAGTCTTCGTCCAGGATGAAAATGCCCTCGGTGGCTTCTTCGTAGAGCATTCGATACCGGCGTTCACTTTCCTTGAGGCTTTGCTCGGCGCGGCGGCGCGCCAGGATGTTCATGGATAAGGCTACCGTCGCAAGGGTGAGCAGCAGAAAGACTCCGACGATTGCCAGAGCGAGCGGTCTGTTGCGTTCCAGAAAACTGTGCTTTTGGAAAAGAATTTCACTGCCCTTGGGCAATCGGTTCGGTGGGATGGAAAAACGCGTCAGCTCTCTGGCGTCGAAAAGCCAGTGAGAGGAGCAGTCCCATTGGACGGGGATAGCGTCGATGGATTCGCCGGTGAGCACCCGCCGGGCCATGTTGGCGGCACAGCGGCCTTGGTTGAATCCGCTTGCCATGTTGCCGCCAACCACGCCGTGTCCCATGCTCCAATCCCAAAAGGAATATACGGGAGCATCTGTGGCGCGGCTGACCATGCGGGTTCCCTGTCTGGTCGTGAAGGTTGTCCCGTCGGGAGCGAGGAAATAGCCGAGATAAAAGACCACGCTTTCGTCACCCAGGCGGGAAAGTCGTTTGGTGAGCTGCGCGGGGGAAAGGTTGTGCAGTTCAAGAAACCGGATCCCCTCCCGCTGGAAGATGGGGTAATCCTTGCGCAGTTTTTCGAGATTGGCCTTGTTGGAAGGCGTTGCGTCGGTGACGGTGACGACCTGCCGGGCCGTGGGGTGCAGGCGTAATGCGGTTTCAAGCGTGGCCTGCATGTCAAATCGTTCTGCAACGCCGGAGATGCGCGGGATCCCGGCGATGCGGTCCATGTGCAGGTCGTTGATGCCGCAAAAGACCACAGGCACGGCGGGGAACAATGCGTCGCGGTATTCTTTGATGAAGTTGAGGGCGTTGTCGTCGCAGGTCAGCAGGAGGTCGGGCTGCTGCCCGGAGTAACGGTGTTGCAGAATGGCGGCCAGCGGAGGAAAGCTTTCCTTGGGCGGGAAGCGCTTCGTGTCCATGTATTCGAAGGAGATGTCCACGTTGGTGCCGTTTTCGCCCAGGACATCCAGAATTCCGCGAACTTGATCATCCGTCCAGGCGTATCCCTGGTGATAGGAAAGCAACACCAGGACTTTGGCCGGTGTGGGCATCGTAGAAGTGTGTGCCCGTGCTGTAGAGATGGCAAGAAAAAGAATTGTTGATATTGCTGTGTAGATACAAAGTCGAAAAGGTAAATGCAGAAATCTGTGCGGCCAGTGCCGGATCAAGGAGAGCAGGTGGACCATTCGTGCTCCGGTCAGTTAGAGCGAATCGCACAGTTGAAATTAGTAAAATGAATATACTGTTTGAAGCCTCTTTCGTCAAAGTATCTTTCATTGTATTGCGCTGGAGGAAGAAGGAAAATTATTCAACAGAGGTCGGAGACCGGCAGGCGTCAGGGAGCGATGATTTCCTGCACCCGGCCCACTTGTCCGTCTTGAAGACGGACTTTAATCCCATGCGGATGCGTCGGGGATTTGGTGAGGATCGTGCTGAGTACACCGGTCGTGCGTTTGCCGGTGCGCTGATCGCGCTTCAACACGATGGCCACCCGGAGGCCCGGAGACAGTTCTTTTCTGGCGGGGACAGTCATTCTTTCGTATCCTCCTGTTTCCTGGCCCACCCCATTTCCTCCACAGCGTACAGTCCGCCGTGTCCGGAACACACGCGGGCAGTAATGCCTTGGGGGACCAGTTGTTTTTGCAGCTCCGCCATGAACCGGCGCAGCATTTTCATTTCCCTACTGAATACGCGGCTGTCGGAGTTGGTGCTCGTCATCAGGTATTTTGGAATGGAAAGGGTTTGCTTATCCCGTTCGGACAGGCTGGAAACGTCGATGAGATAGTCGCCGCAAAAGAGCAGTCCGTGATCCGGGGCCAGGAAAAAGACCTGCCCCGCCACATGGCCTCCCAAGCTTTCCAGGGTAAGGAAGGAAATATCTCCCACCTGGAACCCGCCAAGTACGGCAAATCCTCCCATCGTTTCAGGTGTGCCGGGAATCGGATCAAATCCCTCGATGACGTTGGGGGGACGCAGTTCCGTGAGTCTGGTGATCAGACGGGTGAATGAAATATTCAAGGCCTGCAGGCGGGTACCCGTGTTGTGTGCGCGGTTTTCATGCGCAAAAACCTGGCTCGCGTCCTGGTGCATGAAGACTCGGGTGCCGAAGTCCTCCTGGAGCGGGGCGGCCCAACCCGCGTGATCCGCGTCCGGGTGGGTCACGTAGGCACGTCGGATACGGGCCGGATCAAACCCGTGGCACTGCATCCACCGGCACACGTCGGAATAGTACAAGCCATACCCCGTGTCGATGAGTACGTCCTCCGCATCGGTGCGCAGCAGGAACGCGTTCCCTCCGGTGGGGCAGGCCAGCATATACAAATCCACTTCTTTGCTTACGTTCAGCGGGCCGGTCAACCGCATGACGAAGTTGTTTCCTGTTTTGCCGATGGACCGTGCCGCCAGGTGCAAAATGTTGCTGAAGACTTCGGAAACGGCCATGGATTCGGGATCCTCACCGGATTCCCGACGAAAATCCAAAAGGGCGCGACCCATTTCATCCGATGATTTCATCAGTGTTTTGAGACGGTCCAGCTTGTCGGGCGGCAAAATGGTCTTGAGTCGGAACAAAAATTGTTCCACAGCGGAAAGGCCGATGACGCGGTCGATAGGACCGCCGTCCATGCCTTGCCACTGAACGTGGAAGTGCAGACCACTCTGGTTCAGTTCCGCCAGCAGTGCGGCCACCTGATCCGGACAGGATGTTGCCACCGTGATACGTACCAGTCCCGGGGCTTCGTCACCGTCATAGGTCATGTGGATCACGTTGGCGTCGTGATTGCGCAGCACTTCGGCCAGCTCTGCCAGCGTGCCGGGCCGGTCCGCCAGCGTGACCTTGAGACTGAGCAAGCCATCCTGGTCCGTGATGGTTCCAATTTCGGGCAAGGCTGGGTCCGTGGGGGGGGTCGTATCCTGAAGCGGCAGCCGTCCCATGCGTTGCATCTGGTCCATGAGCGCGCCGCTTACCGTGGCCGAGTCGCACCCGACACGCAAGCGGACCAGTCGGGCGTGTTCGGAGCGATTGTAGTAAAAGCGCTCTACGTTGGCGTTGTTGGCAGCCAGAAAAGCGGCCAGATCCGCAAGCTCGCCCGGTCGGTCCAGCATATGGGCGCGCAGGTCCAGACACCAGGAGCCGTCAGGTCGGCGGAACAGTTCAAAAATATGGTCTTTGCTTGGCCCGCTGGAGGGCGCGGAAGGTGTGGAATGCGTCATGATAATTCTCCTGCCGCATGCGGCGACACAGATGTAGTGCCGATATCGGGAGATGTCAAAGCAGGCGGGACCGAAAAAAAAAGGAGACCCGGACAGCTGTCCAGGTCTCCGTACAAATCTTGGTAGCGGGGGCAGGATTTGAACCTACGACCTCCGGGTTATGAGTTTTACGATTTAAGCATACCGGACTTTACCGCTACTTCCCGCTGCCTACCTAATTCTTTGGTTTCCATAGCTATTTTTTGAAAACTTTTTACCGGCCTTTACTCCGGTTTCCCGTTGTTTTTGGCAAAATTTACACATTATACACACATGGAAATTCGAGCTTATCCAAGCAATGGCGCGGGGTTTTGAGTTTAAACGCAACCGAAAATGTGTGGATTCGCCCGAAACGCTGATTTCAGCTACATGTTACAAATGTAGTGTTCCAACAGATTAAGAAAGTTCGGGTCATAGTCAAATTCGATATAATTTGAGTTCCAAAGCCCTGACGATCCAATCTCAGGCTTCGGACTCTTGTTTCCTAGCCAAGTTTTGCTTGGAGGGTCTATGGGAGCTTTTTCAAACTCGCTGAGCAGTCCAATCAAGTTTTTTTCAAGGAATGCTCGATCACTCTCTTTGCTGGATTCATCCTCAATTCGAATGAACAAGAAAGGCATCTTGCCGATATAGTTAGAAACATATTTCTCAGCTTCAAATTCAGTATTCACGATTTCTCGGCTAGCGGATGAGCTTTTCCCCCATGAACTGATTGATTCAATTTTTCCGGCTTGCTGAAGGGCCGCTCCGACATTCAGTCTGAAGATTGAGACTCGATGGTTTCCACCGCCCGTTTTTTCAGTTCCCTTATGTTGGTAAAGGCGTTTCCAAAGTGTTGTCTTCGACCCTTTTGACACAGCATGCGTGCCTACTCGAACAACACGCGGCCCATTGCCGCTGCCTGTCCTTTCTTCTCCATCCTCAAAGAAAAAGTAGACACCTTGGTTCGGCCAATTCATGCGTCCATGACAGGCTGAAAGCTCAAGTTTTCCCCCAATGCGTTTCTCAAGCTCATCAAGGCAACCATAAAGCCTTACAAGATGTTCAACACGACTATTGGTTTTCATTAAACCCCCTCTTTTGCTCTCCGCTACGCAATCCTTCCAATGGAATGACTACTTTGTTGCCTCGCACTTCGGGCCAAGGTTTCAAAAACTCACGATACTTCAAACCGGCCAGCACCGTTACTTCATCTTGAAGAGAGATAATCTTTTCAAGGTCTGAAATAACCTTTTCAGCCCACGCAATCCGTTCTGGCTTCTTTTTCGTGTTCAGAGTTTCCTCATACGGCTCTAGCACTTCATCTGGTTGAATAAGCCCATATTTTGCAAACAGGATATACCATTTATCACAATGTCGCTCTGTGTACTCTTTGGCTTTCTGGAACCAGTCAGAAGTATACAGCTGACTAACTTCACAGGCTGAGTTCTGTTTGGTCTTTACGCATGAAACAAGAAATATTTTCGTTGCCTTGTCCATTTTTCGATATCCAATATTCATTGAATTCATATCCTGTTGGATGAGTCCTTTCAACCCATCCCTGATCTCTTGGTCGTGCCTATCCCAAACTGCCCTCCACACAAGCGAAAAGTTTAAATACTTGCTCGTCCACCATGTGGACATGAGGCCAAAATCAAAATCACTGATTCTCAAGGTGTCCAAGCTCCACGGAGAGAGGCTGCACGTTGAGATACCGAAGAAAGACCGGAAAGACTTTCGGGAAGGGGAACATGTGGTCGTTGAGAAGGTCGATTTGACCACTCCCAATGATAAAGATCTCTTTTCTTTATCTGACCTTATTGCAGGCTCTGATAAAATAAAGAAAACAAAGGTAATGAACGCAAAAATAATGAAAGCAAGATTTGACCTCGTGTCAGGCGAAGAGGTCAAAAGACCAGGGATGAGGTGATATAATGTTTATGAAAAAAGGGCAGTTACATATTGTAATTCTTTTTTTTGGGGAAAAGTGATCCTGACTACAATATTTTCGTGCAACTAAAAAGATTGTTCGGTTGAATTATGGATATTGGCACTGAGGGCTACAGCCAGATCGTATGCTGATGTTGAAGACATGGTGACCCGCCAAGCAGGTTTAAATTCTGCCAGTGCCTTTCGACTATTGGCAGTGTGGCGGAGATGGAAGACGCAAGGCGTGCGCCTGAGACATGTGCTCGTGTAGGGTTCGATTCCCTGACACTGCCTTTCAATCATAGAGCCTCAATGTGTCTTTTCCCAAAGTCAAAATCGGTAAACTCGGGTAGAATTTGGGAGACTTTTGAGGGTTACATTTGGAACTTGCATCAACATCTACATAAAATTCCATCACTTTTTGTCAGTAAGGAGACGTTTGACCGTCGGGTTTCTAACCTGAAGGTTAATTGGGATGTCCAATTTTATCAATAAATTAAGCAGGTTTTGGCAAAAAAAACACACATTATTTACACATGGCAACAGAAAAAAGGACTTACAGATTTCTCTGTAAGTCCTTGATTTCCTTGGTAGCGGGGGCAGGATTTGAACCTACGACCTTCGGGTTATGAGCCCGACGAGCTACCGAACTGCTCCACCCCGCGTCATGATATGGGTGCCGAATCAACTTCGACGATACGTGAGCGGCTTGGGAAAACCGCTGTGGTTTTCGTGGTAGCGGGGAGAGGATTTGAACCTCTGACCTTCGGGTTATGAGCCCGACGAGCTACCGAACTGCTCCACCCCGCGTCACGTGAGGGGGGTATATAGGCCTTGGCCCACGGCAATGTCAACCGCAAAATGAAAAAAGATGTATTTTTCGCAAACCTGTTGAAAGAAAATTGGTTTTTGTGCCGTGGGTACGTCCAGGGCTTCTAGGGGAATGCCGATTTTCATGGCTCGGTGGGGTGGACGGACAAAAGGACTCTATTTACTTCCGCCCGGTTTTTCCTTATCCCCACGGCATGTCCGAAACGCAAGCCATTTCCGTTGTGGTACCCATTTATAATGAAGAGGGGAACCTCGAACATCTGTTTGCCGAGATTCACGCGGTGCTGCATCCGTTGGATCTGGAATGGGAGGCAGTGTTCGTGGATGACGGCAGCAGTGACGCCAGCATGCGCGTCATCCATGACCTGGCTGAACGTCATGGCGAACTGCGCTATCTTTCCTTTGCCGAGAACAGGGGGCAGTCCGCCGCGTTTTGCGCGGGGTTCGATGCGGCCCGCCACGACATCGTGGTGACCATGGACGCGGACCTGCAGAATGATCCCAGAGACATACCAGCCATGTTGCAGAAGTTCGCACAGGGGTATGATCTGGTCATTGGCTGGCGCGCGCGGCGCAAAGATACCCTGGCCAAACGCTGGGCATCCCGGGCAGCCAACGCCATCCGCCGGAGCATCACCCGCGACACGGTACACGACACGGGGTGTTCTCTTAAGGTTATGCGCCGTTCCCTGCTCTTGCGCCTGCCTCGCTTTGTGAACATGCACCGCTATCTGCCGCCGTTGCTTCAGGCGCAGGGCGCGCGCATCGCCGAGGTCAAGGTCAACCACCGTCCTCGTGGTCAGGGCAACTCCAAGTACGGCACATGGGATAGGGCCGTGGCCGGGGTGTTTGATCTCATCGGGGTGCGCTGGCTGCTCACCCGGACGGTGAAGTACGATCTCAAGGAGCATAATCTCTGAGCCTGGAAGCCATGACCGGGCTGACGCCGCCCCGCTGGTGGTGGCTGATGGCCTGTGCCTGCGCGGGGCAGGGCGTATGGGCCTTGATTTTGCTCTGGTGCCGCTTACGATATGATCGGTGCGAGGCGGCGGCCGCTGGCATTGCTCCCTTGTTCTTTCTGCTGGGCGGCGGTGCCGGCATGATTTACGGCTTGCTGCAACGCGACGCGGTATTGCTTTTGGGGCAGGGTACGGCCTTGATCTTGGGGTGGCGGTGGCTGCGATGCGTTCGGGCGGAAATTTCCAAACAGAATCACGGGAAGCAGAAATGACGGAAGTACATGCCCGGCCGGACAGAGCTGTGGCCCACGGACAGGTGATGCCCGAATCAGAGAAGCATAGCGGGTTGAAGGCAGCGCTCAAGGGTGTTGTCATGCTTGCGGGCTTGGGACTGTTGGTATGGGGCACACGTTGCGCCGGTTTGGATGACATGCTCCGCGACGCGGACTGGTTTAATGAGCATGTGTTGGGCAACGGTCCGCTCTCCGTGCTGATCTACGTAGGGGTAGGCATGGCCTGCACCGCCGTGGGACTGCCCCGGCAACTGGTTTGTTTTCTCGGTGGGGTGGGGTTTGGCGCGTTGTTCGGCACGCTCCTCGGAACCGTGGCCTGCGGTCTGGGATGCCTTTTGTGTGCAGGATATGCCCGATTGTTGGGGCGGCGATCCGTGACCCGGCTGTTGGGCAAACGTTTGGCCCGGGCCGATGCGTTTTTGCGCTCCAGTCCGTTCCGCACGGCCTTGACCATCCGTCTTATCCCCGTGGGAAGCAACCTGCTCACCAATCTGGCCGCCGGAGTGAGCAGTATTCCGTTGCGTCCCTTTGTGCTCGGTTCAACCCTGGGGTACCTGCCTCAAAATTTGGTCTTTGCTCTGTTCGGCGGGGGCATGAATGCGGAATCCCGGCTGGGGTTGGTTCTTTCGGTGGGGATGAGCGTGGCGCTTTTGGCGGCCTCGGCCTGGCTCGGCATCTCGGTATACCGAAAATATAAGGCCCAGGCTGGAAGCGTCCCCGGGGAACGTTGATATGATATTCCCGTTCCCTGGTTTCTTTTCCCGCGTTCTTTAATGCTGGGAAGGTTCCTGAGCCATTCCGTTCCCGCCGGTGATTTTTTGTTCCAGCAAATATTTCCAGATCAGCCAGACCAGTATGGCCAGGACCATTCCGTATAGCCATCCGGCCAGGATATCGCTGGGGAAGTGCTTCCCCAAATAAAGCCGGGAATACCCCACTAAAAACGGCAGTGCCGCAACCGCGGTTCGCAGCCCCTGACGCATGCGCGTTCCCCAAAACAACAAGGCCAATGTAGCCAGGCACATGCTGTTGGACGCGTGCGCCGAGGGATAGGATGAGCCGGAAGTTTTTGTGGAAACGAAATCAGCCGGGCGCTGTTGCCATTGTCCGTCCTCCACAAAATGAGTGTTGGGCAGACTGTTCAGCGGCCGTACCCGCTGGATGGAATCCTTGACCATGGAGGTGGTCAGGTCCGTGAGACCCATGGCGGCCAGCAGAACCACGAACAGAATCAGTTGTCGGCGGCCCAAGCGTCGGGCCGTGAGCAAGGCCGCGGGTACGAACAGCAGGAAAAGCAGTGTCTTAGAGGAAAGAAGACGCATAATGCCGTTCAGCCAGAACACATGCCAGTGCTGGTTGATCAGTTCAAAAAGCCATAGATCAAAGGCCGGTGTGTCGAAAAACATGCAATGAGCATATCCCGGCGGGATTGCGCGGGCAAGCGCGTTTTCTCCCTTGGCGTCAGCAGCCGGGGAGCGTGGCCTGCCCAGGCGGAGGGATGTGGTGTCCCAGGAGAGAGGGGGAATGCGGGTCATGTTCGTTTCGGTTGAGGCGGGACCGGGTAAAGGATCGGGTTGCATAACAATAAGCGCAACCAAAAGTGCAGGAGTCATACATGCCGATGTCCTGCGACCGGGCGCACTGGCAGTGTCGTCGTTGGTTCGGATCGCGTGGGGGCATGGCGGGGAGATCAAAAAGACGCGTTAAAAGTTCTCCGTCCACACAGGCGCCGGGTGTAACGGCCGGGTCCGATGCGGTGATGTTCTGTGCGCAGGTTTGGAGTTGAATCCCGTTGTTTCGGGCAATGCGGGCCAGCCTTTGCAGAAGTCGGTTCTGTCGTATGAGGTCCGGTGGATCGGGGGCGTACCCCTGGGAAACCAGGGAGCGCATGCGTGTTTTGATTTTTGTGTATTCCTCCAGAAAACTGACCACGCAACGTTCCGTGGAACCGCGTAATGCGCGGGCCAATTCCGTAAACATGGAAACATGCCACTCAGGAGGCGTGGCCCGGCTCAGAAGAATGGGATCGTAGCGCCATACTACCCGTTGCGGTCCAATGCGTCGGGACAGGGACTGAAACGCCCGGATGCGTGAAGCGAGTCGCGGTTGCCTGGGTTCCAGATCACGGCCATATCCCAGCAGTGTGACCAGAAACAGGAAACGGTTCAGGCCCAGTGACTCCAGTTCATCCAACCTTGACAGCAGGGGGGCGGGCCAGCGCGTCCAGAACACCAGAGCGTCCACGTCGTCGGGGCGTAGGGAAACGCGTTTTACCTGCCGGGGGTTGAACGGGTTGGGGACCGCGCACCAGCCCTGCCGCACCCGTTCCAAAAACCACGGGGTATACAGAGCGGGCAGATCGGTACGGCGACTGGCGGATAGAATCATGCCGCTACCGTCAGTCGTGATCAATAGCCACCAAGGTTTCGAATTGCTTGGTGTCGGGATGATAGCTGAGGAGTTCTCCGGTTTCCAAATCAAAATACCAGCCGTGCAGGATCAGCGTTTCATTTTCAAAGCGCTCTTTGATCCATGGAAACGTCAGCAGGTTGCGCAAGGAAACCAATACCGAAGCTTGTTCACAGGCCCGTTCCCGTTCGGCCGGGTTTGCATCGGCATATTTTTCCATGGCCAATTGCCGGGCTGGTTCCAGGATGTTCACCCATTCGTCGATAAAGTCGTCGTCCGGACCGCAGCCGTTGAGTAAGGCATGGACACCGCCGCACTGGCGGTGGCCGAGCACCACGATGTGTTCCACCTGGAGATGGCGGACCGCGTATTCGATGGCCGAGCTGACGCCGTGGAAACCGCCGCCACGTTCATAGGGGGGGACGATGCTGGCGATATTGCGCAAGGTAAACAGTTCTCCCAAGTCCGAATCCATGAGAACCGCTGGGTCGACCCGCGAATCGCAGCAGGCGATCATGAGCACCTTGGGTGCCTGTCCCTGGCGGAGTTGTTCAAGCAATTCCCCTTCATTGGTCAGGCAGTGCTGCTGAAACTTCCGGAATCCTGTAAGAAATTTCGTAATATCTTGCATGGTACATATTCCTTGGTATGGATGCTTGGAGAAAAGTTCCATGAAACCCTACCGTTCGGGGGGAGCTTCTGGCAAGCCCGGTCTTGCCTTCCCCTCGGGGGGCTGTCAAAGTGGCCGGGACATGAACACAGCGCGTATTGCGGTGATGATGCCGCGTTTTTCCCGCTATGGCGGGGCCGAGGGGTTTGGTTGGCGGCTGGCCAAGGCATTGGCCGAAGCCGGACATCAAGTGGATTTCATCTGCGCGAGGGCCGAGGTGGAACCTCCGCCCGGCGTACATCCCGTTGTTGTGGGGCGTTTTGGGCCGTTCAAGTGGCTCAAGGTGCTCTGGTATGCCTTGGCTGCGGAACGGGCCAGGAAAAAGGGCGGGTATGACCTGTCCGTGGGGCTTGGCAAAACGTTTTATCAGGACGTGTTTCGACAGGGGGGCGGCCCTTTGCCCGTGTTTTGGCGGCTTTCTCGTCGGGCCTGGCCGCGTGGTCCGCGTCGTGCGTTGAAGATGCTGCGTCGTCGTCTTTCTCCGGCCAATTGGGTCAGCTGGTGGATTGAACGGATCCAGGCCCGGACCACACCGGTGATCGTGGCCAACTCCGAGCGAACCCGCCAATGGATGGTGGAGGCGCATCCGTTTTTACGTCCTGAAGTTATGCCCGTGATTTACAACCGTCCGGACTTGGGGCGGTTCCATGCCGCAGACCCGGTGGAACGGGCGGAAATTCGTTCTGCTGCGGGGATCAAGGATGCCCAGGTCGTACTGTTGACGGCCGGGACGAATTTTATGCTCAAGGGGTTGCGGGGGCTGTTGCAGGCCTTGGCTCTGCTGCCGGAGCGGTATGTGCTGCATGTGGCCGGAGGGCGCGGCGCAGGCCGCTGGCAGGCCTATGCCCGCAAGCTCGGGGTGGCGGATCGGGTTCGGTTTCTGGGTCGGGTGGAGGATATGCGTTCGTTCTATGCCTCCGGGGATGTCTTTGTCCTGCCCACTTTTTATGATGCGTGTTCCAATGCGGTCATGGAGGCTTTGGCCATGGGTGTGCGAACCGTGAGCAGTTCCAGCAACGGCAGTTGTGCATTTCTGCCGCCGGAGAATCTTTTGGAGGATCCATCGGATCCTAAAGCCATGGCCCTGCGTATCGCAGCTGTGATCAGTGCTCCTGCTCCACCGCCTTTCCAATGGCCGGACTGGGCGGCCAGCGGCATGGATGCCTGGGTTGATCTGGTGGAAAAACTGTTGCGGGAACGGGAAGGCACTGAACCGGCCTGAGGCGCCGGAGCGTTTTTCAACAGCCTGTTAGGTGTCCTCAAAAGGGGGGGCGGGCGCGCTCTTTGTTGAGTACCGTGCGGAAATATTCGATAGTACGCGACAATCCTTCTTCCAGGGTCACACGCGGTTCCCAGCCCAGGTGTTGTCTGGCCCGGCCGATGTCGGGGCAGCGCTGGACAGGGTCGTTCTCCGGCAGCGGCCGGTGTTCAATATGCGACCCGGATCCCGTCAGCCGCAACACGGTTTCCGCGATTTCCCGTATTGTCGATTCCACGGGGTTACCCAGGTTCATCGGACCGGGGTTGTCGCTTTTCAAATTCATAAAACATTGCAATCCTTCCACCATGTCTTCCACATAGCAAAAGGACCGGGTTTGACTGCCGTCTCCGTAAATGGTGATGGGCTGGCCCCGCAGCGCCTGCATGATGAAGTTGGAGACCACGCGGCCGTCGTCCACGGCCATGCGCGGGCCATAGGTGTTGAATATTCGGGCCACGCGGATGTTCAATCCGTGTTGGCGGCGATAGTCGAAAAACAGGGTTTCGGCGCATCGTTTGCCCTCATCGTAGCAGGCGCGGGGACCAATGGGGTTTACATTGCCCCAGTAGTCCTCGGTTTGGGGATGCCGGGCGGGGTCGCCGTAAACCTCGGATGTGGAGGCCAATAGAATTTTGGCCTTAATGCGTTTTGCCAGCCCGAGCATGTTGATGGAGCCGTGTACCGCTGTTTTGGTGGTTTGCACCGGATCCTGCTGGTAATGGATGGGAGATGCGGGGCATGCCAGGCTGTATATCTCATCGACCTCGACATAGAGCGGGAACGTCACGTCGTGCCGCAGCAGTTCGAAGTGCGGATTGTCCCGGAGATGGAGGATGTTTTCCTTCCCGCCGGTAAAAAAATTATCCACGCAGAGCACCTCGTGCCCTTTCGTGAGGAGCGACTCGCAGATGTGGGAGCCGAGGAACCCGGCTCCGCCCGTAACCAGGACGCGTTTTTTGCGATGCATAGTGCCTCCGCAGGGGGGATACAGCGTGGTGGGGATTTCTCCATACGGGCTGCGGGTGCAATAATCAAGAACAGCGGTCCCCCCTTTACTGTGTGCTGGAAATGTGAAATATCTTCCGGTCAAACCGGAGGATCTCATGCGTTTGACCATTTTTGAGAACCTGGATGCCGTACCTGACTCCGTGGGCGTGGTGGCTGTGGCGAATGTTTTCCGTGCATGGGCGACTGCGTACGCGGTGATCCAGTCCGGTGCCAAGGTCTTGCTGGCAAGCGACCCAGAGGAGGCGGCCGAGGTGCATGCACGGCATCCGGACTGGTTGCTCGCCGGGGAATGGGACGGCATCACGCCGCAAGGGTTTGACCTGCCGTGTTCTCCCACCCTGTGCCGCGAGGCGGACCTCCGGGACCGAACCGTGGTGCTCGTGTCCTCCGGTGCCGTACCCGCTATTGTTCGATTGCGGGACCATAATCGAATTTTCCCTTTCTTTTTCGGCAATATTACCGCCGTGGCGCAGGCGTTGGAATCCTCCAATGCCGACGAGGTCGCTTTGGTGGCTCCCGCCGGAGCCGATGGACAGCGCAGCCTGGAAAATTCCATGTGTGCCATGTTTTTGAAAAACGCGGTGGAAGATTATCCGAATAATCATCAGGTGCTTTACGGTCACCTGCGCAACCGACCAGCGGCGGCCATGTTCGACGATCCCGCCCGGACGGATGCGCCGTCTGAAGATTTTGACGCCTGCATGATGTTGGACAGTCAGGAAACGGCGCTGGAAGTCGTGACATCGGATTTCGGGTTGCCCGCGCTGGTTCCGATCGCCGCTTCCACGGCAACCTCATAGGAGAGTTGGTCGTGAATCCGTTGGAAATTCTCATTGTGGACGATACGCCCATGAACCTGGTGCTTTTGGAACAGTTGCTCAAAAAGCACGACTGTGTGGTTCGCATGGCGGAAAATGGACATGAGGCCGTGGAATTGGTGCGTGAACATGACTTCGCGCTGATTTTGCTGGATATCCAAATGCCGGGAATGGATGGGTACGATACGTGCCGAACCATCAAGGAAATGGATCGCGGTCGGCATGTCCCTGTTATCTTTATCACCTCCATTTTTCAGGACGAGGCATCGGTGAAACTCGGATACGAGGCCGGTGCCGTGGACTATCTGTTGCGTCCCGTGGATCCGTACATGCTGCGCAGCAAGGTGAAGGTTTTTTTGGATTTGCACCGGCAAAAGACTCGTCTGGAACATGAAATCGTACGGCGCAAACGGGCTGCGGAAGCCCTGGGCCGCGCCGAGGAGCGGTATCGTAGCTTTTTTGTCAAAGCCGTTGAAGGGATTTTTCAAATGCGACTGGACGGGACGTTGATTGAAGCCAATCCTGCCTTGGCCCGCGTCCTGGGATATGAATGTCCGGACGACATGGTGGAGGTGCCGGGCTTGATCCAGTCGATGGTTTTGGATGCCGAACAATATCGCCTCTATTTGGAAACGTTGGATGAAGAGGGGTATGTTTCCAATTGGGAATACCAGGTGCGGCGCGCCGATGGGCAGATCGTTTGGCTTTCGGAAAGCTCCCGGTTGGTTCGGGGCGGTGAAGAGAAGGTGATTGAGGGAGTGGTGGAAGACGTCACGGCCCGCAAAACCTGTGAGCTGAACCTGCACCGACGGGCGAATTTTGATGAGCTGACCGGGGTTCCGAACAGGACATTGTTCTTTGATCGTCTTGAGCATTTTTTGCAGAGCGCTGAGCGCTACGGCAACAAAATGGCGATTTTTTTCATTGATCTGAACAATTTCAAAAAGATCAACGATGGCTTTGGTCACCAGGTCGGGGATGAGGTCTTGCGCTCCGTGGCGCATCGTTTCGGGCAGCGTGTACGCTCGGCCGACACCCTGGCCCGGATCGGCGGCGACGAATTCGGCGTCCTGCTTTCTGCTGTGGATTCATTGGAAAACGCGGAGCATGTTGCTCAGGAGCTGTTGTCTTCCCTGGAGGAGCCGTTTGACGTTGCCGGGGAAAAGCATTTTGTGGGCGCCACGCTTGGTATCAGCATGTTTCCGCATGATGCGACAACTGCTGGGGAATTGCTGCATCTGGCGGATACGGCCATGTATGCCGCAAAGCGGTCCGGCCGAAAGTGGTGCTCAACGTCCGGTGAATGAGTTTTGTCTCTTTTTCGGATGTAAAATCGAGGGGGAGGGCGTACGCGAGGTAAGCCAGGGCATGCCTTGAATGCCGCGACACTAGATGAAATATTTCACGAAGTTCTTGACGTAACTTGGGTTATGGGGCAAAAAAAAGCACCATTCCGTGTAGGTGGCATGCGCCCGGGCCGAATTCGGGCGCCGCACAAAACAAGGGGTAGAGGTCACGTATGGTCTTCAGTTGGTTGCATCTTGCCATTGTGCTGTTTCTACTCGGCGGGCTGCTCTTCGGGGTTGGTCCGCTGATTCTGGCCGTGCTGCTTGGGCCGCAGGCCAGAGGAGGCGATCTGGGAATGCCGTTTGAGTGCGGCATGCGTCCGCATGGCAGTTCCTGGGTCAAGTGGGGCATTTCCTATTACTGTTACGCTTTGATCTTTCTCGCGTTCGACGTGGACGTGCTGTACCTGTTCCCGGTGGCCACGGCCTATGGCTCCATCGAGGGCTGGTTGCCGTTCGTCAAGGTCTTTATTTTCCTTTTCGTTCTGGGCGTATCCATTGTCTATTTCTGGGCTAAAGGGGTGTTTTCATGGCCACGCCGAATCAATCTGTAGAGGAACTGGCAACCCTGCGGCAAACCGCGGGGACTGTGGAGCCGGCACTGGTCCAGATCCAGCTTGTGGACAAGATCCTCAATGTCTGTCGGGCCATGTCCATCTGGCCCATGACCTTTGGACTGGCTTGCTGCGCCATCGAAATGATGAGCACCGGTATGGCCCGGTACGACCTGGCCCGCTTCGGCGCCGAGGTGTTCCGGCCTTCCCCGCGGCAGGCCGATTTGATGATCGTGGCCGGTACTGTGACCAAGAAGATGGCTCCCGCCATTGTCCGTCTGTACGAGCAGATGCCCGCACCGAAGTACGTTTTGGCCATGGGCAACTGTGCCATCTCTGGTGGGCCGTTTAATTTCAAGGGAGCCTACAACCTGGTGGAGGGAATCGATACGCTCGTTCCCGTGGATGTCTATGTCCCCGGGTGTCCTCCCCGTCCGGAGGGGCTGCTCGAGGGGTTGTTCACGCTGCAGCAGCAGATCACGGGACGCCGCTGGTGGCCGGTTCCCGCGCTGAAGGAGGAGGGCTGATATGAAATTGTTCGACGGCCTTCCTGTGGAATGTAAAGCCCGGGCCGATTTTGCCAAAACAGGCCAGGAATGGGTGTTCTTCCTTAAACCGACTGTCCTGCGGAAAGCCGCACAACGTCTCTACAAAGACGGTTGGTTCGTGGAGGACGTATTGGCCCTGGATACCACGGACGGAATGCTCGTGGTGTACCATTTTGACAAGATGACCAAACCGGGGCGGATTACGCTCAAGGTGTTGGTTTCCGGTGAGGAGCCCACGGTTCCCACCATCTCGGACATCTTCCAGGGCGCGGATTGGCATGAGCGGGAAACCTGCGATTTTCACGGTGTTGTTTTTGAGGGGCATGCCAACCTCATTCCTCTGCTGTTGCCGGCGGAAGAAGATCAACGCATCCAGCCGCCGCTGCTGAAGACCGACAAAAAGCGTACCGGGCTGAAGAGTCTGATGTCGCTGTATGAAACGGAGACCTGCAGCGCCGCTGTTGAGGCGCTGTTCGCGGACGAACCCGCCGAAGAAGCACCGGCCGAAGGCTAGGCAACGGGAAGGATTGAGCTATGACACGTTATCCCAATCTGGAACAGGTCGGCGGCGATTTCTATACCAGGAATTTCGCCA
This sequence comes from Paucidesulfovibrio gracilis DSM 16080, assembly GCF_900167125.1. Classification (NCBI taxonomy): domain Bacteria; kingdom Pseudomonadati; phylum Thermodesulfobacteriota; class Desulfovibrionia; order Desulfovibrionales; family Desulfovibrionaceae; genus Paucidesulfovibrio; species Paucidesulfovibrio gracilis. The sequence goes on along the minus strand of NZ_FUYC01000007.1, from coordinate 56,595 downwards.
AAGAAGCCCGGCCCGATTCCCTCATTTTGAACTTGGGACCACAGCATCCCTCCACGCACGGAGTGTTGCGCGTGGTCCTCGAACTGGATGGCGAGTACATCCTGCGCGCTGAACCCGTGTTCGGCTATTTGCACAGGATGCACGAGAAAATGGGCGAGACCAAAACCTGGGGACAGTTCATGCCCAATATGGGCCGTGTGGACTACGGTCATCCCCTGGCTTGGAACTGGGCCTATTGCGGTGCGGTTGAAAAACTCGCCGGGATCGAAGTGCCTGAACGGGCCGAATACATCCGCGTCATCACCAATGAAATGAACCGCCTCACCTCGCATCTGCTCTGGTGGGGCGCCTACATTCTGGACCTGGGCGCGTTCACGCCCATCATGTACGCGTTCGATGATCGTGAACATCTGCTGGATTTGCTTCAGCGGCCGACAGCCTCCCGCCTGACCTATTCCTACTTCCGTCTTGGCGGCGTTGCCTGCGACCTGGACGAAACGTTCCTTGAAGGAACCAAGGCATTCATTGCCCGGTTCCGTGAACGCCTGCCCATGTACAAGGATCTGGTCACGGACAACATCATTCTGCGCAAACGTGTGGAAGACATCGGTATCATGGACAAGGACATGGTGGCCCGCTACGGCGCTACCGGTCCCGTTGCCCGCGGTGCGGGTCTGGCCTACGACCTGCGCGTAAGCGAACCGTTCGGCGTGTACGACCGCTTCGACTTTAAGGTGCCTACCGAGACAACGGCCTGTTCCATGGGGCGCTACTTGGTCCGCATGGAGGAAATGGAACAGAGTTGCCGCATCATTGAGCAGGCTCTGGAACAGCTTCCCGGTGCCGAAGGGCCGCACCTGGTCAAGGGCGCACCCAAGCCGCAGGCCAAGATGCCTGCCGGTGAGGCCTACTTCGCGGTGGAAGGCGGCCGGGGCAAGGTCGGTGTCTACGTTGTCAGCGACGGCAGCAAGGTTCCATATCGCATCAAGCTGCGCGCTCCGGGCTTCTCCAACTTGAGTTGTTTTGCCGAGGCGTGCCGGGGAATGTTGCTGGCGGACGCCGTGGCGGTCCTGGGCAGTCTGGACCTGATCATTCCGGAAATCGACAGGTAGGGAGCGAGAATGAGCATTCATCCCCAACTCTTGCATATGATCATCGCCTTGATTGCGATCATGGCCTGGGTCGGCCTGAACGCCTTGGTGTTGGTCTATTTCGAACGCAAAGGCGCCGGGTTCATCCAGCGTCGGCCCGGCCCCTTCGAGGTTGGCCCGCAGGGTATCCTGCAGCCGCTCGTGGACGGCATCAAGCTGATGTGTAAGCAGCTTGTCATGCCCAACGGAGCAGATCCCATCTTGTTCTGGATGGCGCCCTTGCTGTCCATGTTCCCGGTGTTGTTGCTGTTCCTGGTGTTGCCGTACGGGCCGATCCTCACAGGCATGCAGATCAATCTGGGCATGCTTTTGATCCTGGCCTTTGCCGGATTCAACGTTCTGGCCCTGCTCCTGGCGGGCTGGGCCTCCAACAACAAATACGGCCTGCTCGGTGCGGCCCGTGCCGTGGCGCAGTCCGTGGCCTATGAAATTCCGTTGCTGCTGTCCGTGCTGGCCGTGGCCTTCATGACCGGCACACTGGATTTTGTGGCGATCACCGAAGGGCAGGGCGCATGGCCCTGGCAATGGAATGTGGTCTGGCAGCCATTGGCCTTCATCATCTTCATCATTAGCGCCGTGGGCGAAACAAACCGTGCGCCGTTCGACCTTCCCGAAGCAGAATCCGAGCTTACGGCCGGGTTCCATACGGAATTCTCGAGCATGGGCTTCGGACTCTTCTTCATGGCCGAGTACGCGTACATGGTTGTGGTCGCCAGTGTGGCCACCGTGCTTTTCCTGGGCGGCTACCAGGGACCGTTCGGATCGGACGGCTGGTGGTGGTTCCTGCCCAAGGCCTACGCGATTTTGCTGTTCATCATCTGGATCCGCTGGACATATCCCCGCGTGACCTTTGTCCAGTTGCTGAACATCAACTGGAAGTGGCTGTTGCCGCTGGGGACGGTGAACCTTTTGGCAACCGCTTTCTTCATGAAGGTGTTCTAGGGGAGGGCGGAAAACAAATGAGTGCAGTGAAAGAAGTTATTCAAAGCGTCAAGGATCTCTGGAGCCTGTTTGTGGGCTTGCGGGTCACGGGCAAGTACTTTGTGCAGCCCACGGTCACGGTGCATTATCCCCGTGAAACCGTGGACGAGGACGTGGAGCAGACGTTTGGCGGGCATGTGGAACTGGTGCCCAAGCCCAAGGATCCGCTCAAGGCCAAATGTATCGCCTGCATGATGTGTGTGACCAACTGCCCCAGCGGATGCCTTACGGTGGTCAAGGCCAAGGCTCCCAAGCCGACTCCCGAAGAAGAGCAGGCCATGAAGGAAGCCGAGGAGCGTGGGGAAAAGGTCAAAAAGCCCAAGGCTCCCAAGGAACCTGCCAAATTCATGTACGATTACAGCCTGTGCAGCTTGTGCGGGACGTGCATTGAGAATTGCCCGGTGGGGTCGTTGCGGTATTCCAACAATATCTATCTGGTGGGAACCAGCAGGGACGACTTTAAGTTCGACCTGCTGCAACGGCTTCAGCGTCAGGCTGAACAATCCGCAAAAGCCGTCCCCGGCGCTTCCGCGGCGGACACGGCAAGCGCGGCAAAGAGTGAGGCGTAGGCACTATGGAACTGATGGCTAAAATCGCATTTTGGGTCTACGCCCTCATCATTCTCGGGGGCGGGATCGTGGCGGTCGGCAGCAGCAGTCTTGTGCGTGCCTTGATCGGTCTGATCAGTACGCTCATTGGCGTTGCCGGTATGTATATGTTGCTCGGAACCCCGTTTATGGCGTTCATGCAACTGCTGATTTATGTCGGCGCAGTGGCCGTGTTGATTTTCTTCGCGGTCATGCTCACGGATGCGCACGGGCATGGCGATGAGAGCGAACCCGCTCCGGTGCGGCAACATCTGTACGCACTGGGCGCGGTCATGTCCGTGGGGGGCGTCTTGGCGTGGCTGATCATGAATCGGCCGCCGGCAAGTTCGTTGATGCCCGCGGAGGTCTCTATCCAGCAACTCGGAGAGGGGCTGCTCAGCTCCTATTTCCTGGCTTTTGAGCTGATCTCCGTGGTGCTGCTGGTGGCCATGTCGGGAGCCGTGCTGCTGGCTTGGGAGAAGAGGGGGAAGAAATGAGTCCGCTCACGTTGTATCAACTGGTTGCGCTCCTGCTGCTCTGCCTGGGGCTCTTTGGGATTGCACAGCGCCGAAGTCTGGTCGGTATGCTGATTGCCGTAGAGCTGATGCTCAACGGTGCCGGGCTGTCCATTGTGGCGGCCGCGCAGCTTACCGAAACCGACGCGGTTCTGGGACAGTTGGGCACGCTTCTGGTCATGGGTTTGGCCGCGGCCGAAGCCACGCTGGTGCTGTCCATCATCGTAGTGGTTGCCAAACGATTCGGCACCACGAAAACCCGTGAAGTTTCCACGCTGAAGGATTAGCTATGAATGAGAGCGCACGCCTGCTTCTGCCCCTGGCGGTGACACTGCTCGCGCCGTACTTCATCTGGCTCTTCAGGAAGGATATCTACAAGCGTGAAGCGGTCTCCCTGATCGCTGGCGCCGTGACCTTCCTGTTGAACCTCTCGTTCGTACCGGCAGTGCTCAGCGGCCAGATTCCTTATTATAAATTGTTTACCATCATGCCCGGTATCTCCGTCAGCTTCTGTGTGGACGGTCTGGGCATCATCTTCGCGCTGGTGGCTTCCTTCCTCTGGATGTTTGCCACGAGCTACAACGTCGGCTACATGCGCGGCCTGAACGAACATGCGCAAACGAGATATTACTTCTGTTTCGCCATCGCGATTTTCGGCGCCATGGGAGTGAGTTTCTCGGCCAACATCTTCACGCTGTACCTCTTCTATGAGGTCATTACGGTTTTCACGTATCCTCTGGTCGCGCACCACGAGGACGAGGAGGCCTTCAACGGCGCACGGAAATACTTGGTCTACTTGATGGGTACGTCCAAGCTCTTCCTGCTGCCCGCCATGGTGCTGACATACGTGTTGTGCGGCACGCTGGACTTCCAGCTTGGCGATATCGTCACAGGCATTTTCTCCGCCGAGGTAGTGGCCGAGAATCCGATCCTCGTGACCGTTACCTATGTTCTGTACATCGCCGGTCTGGCCAAGGCGGCGCTCATGCCGTTCCACAACTGGCTTCCCTCGGCCATGGTCGCGCCCACGCCTGTTTCGGCGTTGCTGCACGCGGTGGCCGTTGTTAAGGCCGGTGTGTTCTCGGTGTGCCGGGTGATCCTTTCGGGGTTCGGTCTGGAAACCATGGACAAGCTCTTTTTGGGAATCCCCACGGCGTATGTGGCGGCCTTCACCATTGTGGTGGCCTCCCTCATTGCCCTTACCAAGGACGACCTGAAGGCCAGACTTGCCTATTCCACGGTTTCCCAGCTCAGCTACGTGGTGGTCGGTGTTTGTATGCTTACCCCCATGGCTGTGCAGGGCGGTGTGATGCACATCCCGCACCATGCCTTTTCAAAGATTACCTTGTTCTTCTGTGCCGGCGCCATCTATGTGGCCACACATAATAAGAAGATCAGCAAAATGAACGGATACGGCTGGCGTATGCCGTGGACTTTCACAGCATTTGGTATCGCCTCCCTGTCCATGATCGGTATGCCGCCGGTCTGCGGCTTTGTTTCCAAATGGTATCTGGTCAACGGGGCGCTCGACGCCCATCAGACCATCCTTTTGGTTGCATTGCTGCTGTCTACGGCACTCAACGCCGGGTACTTTGTTCCCATCCTGGTGCGGGCCTTCTTCTTTAAGCCTGCGCCCGAGGCCAATGTGGGACAGTATTCCGAACCGTCCAAGACCATGGTCATTCCGTTGTTTGTCACGGCGTTGATTTCGGTCTTCCTGGGTCTGTTCCCGGAGACGTTCCTGAACTTCATCAAGGTGCTCGGCAACGGCATCTTCTAGGGGGCTGCAAATGGCGGAACTCACACCACTCGGCGCTTTCTTTGAGAAGCTGCGGGAAAAAGGGAGCACGCTGCTGATCGCGATGTATGCGATCCTCGCGGTCCTCGTGGCCCTCAACTTCATCTGGACTCCGCACCATCCCCACTTCGGGCTGGATAAATATACGGGGTTCTGGGCCGGCTTCGGACTGCTTTTCGGTCTGGGCATGGTCATCGTCATGAAGAAAATCGTTCAGCCTTTTATCGCTCGGGACGAGGAATTCTATGATTCAGGCGACTAGTTTCATCCATCCTTCGTTGGGGTTTTTGACCCTGGCCCTGGCGCTGCCCTTTTTTAAGGGTGACTCCAAATACTGGCGTTGGCTGCTGCTTTTGCCGCCGCTGCTGGCCATTTATTCGGTGTTTGCCATGGAGCCGGGTGTCTACGGCACGTTGAACTGGATGGGCGAGACCCTTGTCCTGGGCCGGGTGGACAAATTGTCCATCATCTTCGCCCAGGTGTTCTCCATTGTCTCGCTGATCGGCTTCACCTACGCCCTGCATGTGGACGACAAGTTCCAGCATGCCTCTGCCGCGCTTTACGTGGCGGGCGGTTTGGGCTGTGTCTTTTCCGGGGACTACCTGACCTTGTTCGTCTTCTGGGAACTGATGAGCATCGGCTCCACGTTCCTGATTTGGTTGGCGCGAAACGACGCCTCAACCCGGGCAGGATTCCGGTATTTCCTCTACCATACCATTGGCGGACTCTTCCTGCTGGCGGGACTGCTGTTTCAGTACAATGCCACGGGAACCTTTGCCTTTGAGTACATCAACCCGGCCACAGCCAAATTTTACCATTGGCTGATTCTCGCCGGTTTCTGCGTTAACGCCGCTGTTGTTCCGCTGCACGCATGGCTGCCTGACGCGTATCCTCGCGGCACCGTGACGGGTTCTGTGTTCATGAGTGCCTTCACCACCAAGACTGCTGTGTACGTGCTTTGTCGCGGATTCGCAGGCTGGGAGGTGTTGGCAGTGGCTGGTACGGTTATGGCTGTCTACGGCGTGCTGTACGCCTGCATGGAAAACAACGCTCGAAGGATTCTTTCCTATCATATTGTTTCCCAGGTGGGATACATGGTGGCGGGTATCGGTATCGGCACCGCCATGACGCTCAACGGCGCCTGCGCTCATGCCTACGCCCATATCCTCTATAAGGGGTTGCTCTTCATGGGTGTCGGCTGTCTGCTCTATTCCGCTGGAACGCAGAAGCTCGATGAGTTGGGCGGTCTGGTCGGACGGCTTCCATGGGTGATGGTCCTTTACATGATAGCGGCCTTGTCCATCTCGGGCTGGCCATTGTTCAACGGCTTCATCTCCAAAACCATGACCATCACTGGAGCGGCCGAGGCGCATCGTACCTGGCTTGCATTGGGCATGGAGATTGCGGCCGTGGGGACGTTCATTTCAGTGGGCATCAAACTTCCGTACTTTGCGTTCTGGGGCGGCAAGCCCAAGAGCGACCGCAAGCTGCGGCCCATCCCCTGGAATATGTATACGGCCATGACAATCGGCGGGGCGTTGTGTATCGCGCAGGGCGTGTATCCGCAGATGCTGTACGCCTATCTGCCCTTTGAAGTGGAACACATGTACGTTCCCTGGACGACCTGGCATGTGCTGCAATCCCTGCTCCTGCTTGGATTCTCTGGCCTGGCTTTCTACTACTGCCGCAAGGTCATTACCCCGCACAAGCAGCTCAACCTGGATTTCGACTACTTCTACCGTCTTATCGGGAAGTTGGTGATGTGGCTGGTTTGCCGTCCCCTGGCGTGGATCGATGATCGCTGGACCAAGGCCTACCGCGTGGGCGGGCTGGCTGGTCTGATGGGACTCGCCAGAGGCTCCGCTTGGTTTGATCGCAAAGGAATCGACACCGTTGTAGACGGTTCGGCCTATACGGTCATGAACGTCGGCAAGCTCGGTGCCAAGGTGCAGACGGGCCGCCTGCAGGATTACCTGGGGTTGGCCGCCATCCTGGCGCTGTGTGTGTTCGCTCTGGTCTGGTACTTGGCCTAGATCGGAAAAAAAAACGGAGACGCGCTTTGGACTTCGGCTACCCGGTTCTGACCACATTGATAGTGTTCCCGCTTTTGGCGGCGGCGGGTCTGTTCGTCATTCGCGGCGAAGTTGCCGCGAGGATGTACACCATGATCGTTTCCATCATGGAATTGATCCTGGCCATCCCGCTTTATTGGTTCAACTTCTCATCAGAGTTCCAGTTCGTGGAGCGGATTCCCTGGGTGAGCGAGTGGGGGTTGGAATACCACCTCGGCATTGACGGCATCAGTTATCTCATGGTGCTGTTGACGCTCGCTGTCCTGCCGCTTTGCGTGATGTGCTCTTGGACGTACATTGGTAAACGGATCAAGGAATTCCACTTCTGCCTCCTGTTTATGACCAGTGCCTGTATCGGCGTGTTTTCCGCGCTTGATCTGGTCCTGTTTTACGTATTCTGGGAGGCCATGCTGGTACCCATGTATCTGCTCATTGCCGTCTGGGGTGGGGATCAACGGCGCTACGCGTCAATTAAGTTCTTCCTCTATACCCTGGCCGGGTCGTGCATGTTGCTGGTGGCGGTGGTTGCCTTCCGCATTGCGGGTGGAACCTTCTCCATTCCGGAACTCATGACCATGACCTTCAGCTTTAAGTTCCAGTTCTGGTGCTTCCTGGCGCTGGCGCTGGCCTTTGCCATCAAGGTTCCCATGTTCCCCTTCCATACTTGGTTGCCTGCGGCACACGTGCAGGCTCCAGCTGCCGGCTCCGTCATTCTGGCGGCAGTGCTGCTGAAGATGGGTACGTATGGATTCCTGCGCTTCTGTCTGCCGCTTACTCCGGCGGCCAGCGAATACTTCGCGCCGCTGATGATCGGCATCTCCGTGGCCTCGATTTTGTATGGAGGCGCGGTGGCTCTGGGGCAGTCGGACATCAAAAAGTTGGTGGCCTACTCCTCTGTGGGGCATATGGGTTTCGTAACGTTGGGCATCTTCCTCTTCAACGTCCGAGGCGTTGAAGGAGCGCTTTTCCAGATGCTCAACCACGGCATCGTCACCGGCGGTCTCTTCATGATGATCGGTGCGGTGTACGAACGGAGTCACAGCCGTGAAATTACCGACAACATGGGGTTGGGCAAGTATCTGCCTGCCTACATGTTCTTCTGGGGGCTGTTTGCACTGGCCTCCTTTGGCTTCCCGGGAACCAACGGGTTCGTCGGGGAACTGCTCGTCTTTGTGGGAGCGTTCAGCGAGAACGTCTGGCTTGGTGCCCTGGTGGTGCCTGGAGCCTTGATCGCGGCGGCGTACATGTTCCGCGTGTCGCTGAAAATGGCCTGGGGGCGTCCGACAACGGCCGCCAAGTGGCGGGATCTCAACTCCCGCGAATGGGTCTACCTGACCGTTCCCGCAGTGTTTGTGCTCTACATCGGCTTGCAGCCCGGCATCTTCTTCAAGATCATTGATCCGTCCATCGAAAAGCTCTTGGACGACTTTGGGGAGAGGTCCCAGTTGGTGCAGGTGGAAGAGGAACAACCGTTGCAACTGGCCGCCCGCGATCTCTTTGGTGACGCGGAAGCGGTGAAGAACTAGGGAGTTGCGAACGTGAATTTCAACCTGATAGCTATTGTCCCGGAATTGTACCTGCTGCTGGTCATCGCGGTATTGTTCGTGTTCAGTCTCGGCAGCAGGGACTGGGAGCCGCCTGTTGAAAAATGGCTGCCGTTTGCGGCTGGCCTTGGAACCCTTGTTACCATCATCTCCTTCTGGTCGCCGCATGGACTCATGTTCTACGGCGTCTACAAAGTGGACTTCATGTCGTTGTTCTTCAAGGGGGCCATCGCATTCGGCTTCTTTGTGACCGTACTGAACGCCACTCGCAACCAGACGCTGGATGACGACAAGCGGCCGGATTATTACCTGCTCATGGCGTTGTCCGCTTTCGGGCTGATGATCATCGCCTCTTCGGTGGAATTGATCACCATTTATTTGGCCATGGAGCTTTCGTCCTATTGCGTGTACGCCATGATCCCGCTTCGCGCCCACGACAAAGGAGCTGCGGAAGCGGGCATCAAGTACATTCTGTTCGGCGCCGTGGCCACGGCCATCGCCCTGTTCGGGTTTTCGTATGTACTGGCCGGAGCGCACACCAGCTATATCAGTGAGCTGGCCAAGGTGGATTGGAACTTCGCGACCAACCCCATGGCTGTTGCGGGTCTGACCATGTTCATGGGCGGCATGTTCTTCAAGCTGGCCTTGTTCCCCTTCCATTTTTGGTGCCCGGACCTTTACCAGGGAGCCAGCAACGAGACCACCGCGTATGCCGCTACGCTGCCAAAGCTCGGCGCCATCGTGGTACTCATCCGGTTGGCTGCCCTGTTCGAGCCTGGAATGGAAATCATGACCATCATGGCTGTGCTCGGCGGCATTTCCATGACCTACGGTAACTTTGCGGCATTGGCCCAGACCGACATCAAGCGTTTGCTCGGATTTTCCTCCGTTGCCCACGCCGGGTACATCATGGTCGGGCTTGTGGCCGGAACCGCGGCCGGGATTTCGGCTGCGGCGTTCTATGCCCTGACGTACATCCTCATGAACCTGCTTTGTTTCTGGGTTGTCAGCCGCATTGCTGTTGATGGCCGTAACCTGCGGTTGAAGGATTTGAACGGTCTGCACAAGCGTTCGCCTGGCCTTGCTTTTTCTCTGGCCATTGGTGCGTTTGCCTTGGTGGGGTTGCCCCCGACCATGGGATTCATGGGCAAGTTCTTCCTGATCACTGCCGCATGGAACAACGGGTACAACTGGTTGGTCATCTTGTTGGCCGCTAACAGCGCCATAGCCATCTACTACTATCTGAACATGGTGCGCCACGCGTACACCAACGATGCCGAAGAAGAGCTTCCTTTGCCGGACAACAGCCCCTTCAGCGTTGCCGGGGCCGGAATGCTGGCCGCCGTGGTGTTCATCCTGGGAGTTATCCCCGGACCTGTGTTCAACGTGGCGATTCAGGCGGGCAAGGCAATGATGCCCTAGCTCTCCAGGCTGACTGCCCAGCATCGGAACCAAAATGGGGGACTTCCAAGGAAGTTCCCCTTTTCTTTGGCCCATGGTACGATTTGCAGGCAAACAGGGACAAAGGAGCCATCATGCATGAAGTCAGCCTTGGAAATACATTGCGGGATTTTCTCACAGGCGAGGAAATCGAGGAAACCACATACGAGGAGTTCCGGCAGGCCTTGGCCCGCTTGCTGGTGGAAGAGCGGGGCTATCCGCGTGAGCAGATCAAGGCAAAAGTTCCGTTCGCCTATGTGGTGGACGGGGAAACCTTCCGACGCAACCTAGACTTGGTAGTCTATGATGACGCGGAACGACCGATGCTCGTCGTAATATTCTGTTCGGGCAGTGTGAGTAGCTTTGAGCGGGAAACTGCCATTGCGGCGCGTCTGGTGGAAAATGGCCCCGCCGCCCTGGCGGTGGTCACCGATTCTAAAGAGGCGCTGTTGCTTGATCCGGCCACCCGGGAGGTGATCCGGGAGGGAATGGCGGCTATTCCTCACTGGGAGGATTTATTGAACCATGTTGAAGAAGCAAAGCCGCAGCCAGTCACGGAAGAAGAACGAATCAAGTTGATCCGCATTTTTCACGCCTATAACGGCTTCCTCTTGGATAGTTGTTGTTCCGCCGAGTGTGGCGGGCCATTCAGCAAGGAAGGGGAAATGAAATAATGCACCGCTGCCCTGCATCTCGCGGAAGCAGCGCGGCAGAGGGCTGCGGGGTGCGCTGGGTTTGGGTCTTCTTAGCCGGGGATTGCTGTCGGTGGAGGCAAATCAGCGCATAACCTCCTGCAAAACGGATGATCGGAACAATTGGAACGGCGCATGCTACTGATGCATGCGCCGTTTGTGTTTATTCATCGGTGAACTCAAAGCAGTCTTTTGGGCAGCAAGCCATGGCGTCCCGGATTTCTTCTTCCGTAGCTTCCTGTCGTTTCAGATAAGGGCGCTCCGTCTCATCATCCCAGCCGACAATTTCAGGACACATCTCCACGCAGCCCATGCAGCCGTGGCAAGGACCAAGGTCAAGACTCAAGGGCCGTTTTCTGTTCGCTTCGTTCATTTTATTCCTCCTGACATTAAGGAAATAAGTCCGACTTTCTCTCTCGGCAAGTCGTGCGGAAGAGGTGCCTACTCATTTATTGTGTTGGTGGATGGGCATGAAGTCGTTGCCAGGCCACTTCGTGAACCTGTCAGCATCCCGGAATAGGGGGGGCGGAGCAGGTTTTCGACTGCACAGGAGGGATTTTGTGGAATAATCGGAACGGGCGAAGGATGAAATCGGGGTTGAAATAAATTGGTGATGAACAGGTGGCACTGGATGTTTCCACGTCGGGTCAAAGAATAAGGGCCGGGAAAATCAAACCCCTCCCCGAGGTAAACGGGGAGGGGAAAGGGGCGCACGGGTATCGGCATGCCCGAGCGCGAAGAGGACAAGGTATCCCTTTTTTTATTGAGCGAGCCATTCGGCCACGCGATCGGGATTTTCCTTGACCCAGCGGGCTGCGGCTTCAGCCGGGCTGGATTCACGGCCCCAAAGCATGACTTGCTGGCATTCGTCCATGGTCCAGTGGAAGTTGTCCAGAATGCTGAAGGCGTGGGGAGCGTCGTCTTCCAGGCCCAGGCGGGCAACGGAAGCGATGTATTCCTCACCACCAAAAGACTTCTTGGGATCCTTAAGGTACTTGAGATCCCAGCGAGAGAACTTCCAATGCGGACTCCAGGCGGTGACGACCACGGCTTTGTTTTCTTCAATGCGGTTTTTCAGCACGGCGGTCATGGTGGCACCGGAGCCTTCCATCAATTCAAAATCATCCAGCTCATAGTCTTCAACAGCATTCTCCGCGTTGACCATGATGCCGGCACCGGGGTCGATGCCGATGATACGGCCTTCGAACATGTCGGCGTTGTCTTTGAGATCGGCAATGCTGTCAAGCTCCACGTAAGTGGGCACGGCCAAACCGATGCGGGCGCCTTCCAAGTTCGGACCGAGAAGATTCACCTGATCCTTCAGGCGCTTCAGGTACTGGCCCTGGGTCTTGGGCAGCCAGCCGCCGGTGAATCCGTCCACATCACCGGTAGCGGCGCTGGTCCACATGACGGCGGCGCTGACGGGAATGATTTCAACTTCGTATCCGGCCTGTTCCAGAACCAGTTTGATCACGTTGGTGCTGGCAACGGTTTCAGCCCATTCAACATACGCGAGTTTGATTTTGTCCTGGTCGGCATTGGCAGAGAGAGGGAGGCAGAGGCAGGTTACGGCAACCAAAGCTGCCAAGATCTGCTTGATGCGCATGAACGTTCTCCTTTTGGCCCTGCGACAGGGCTTGCTTGGCGTGATTTCCAAGGGTATTGCTACCCATTGATCCGATTCAAACGAGCTGTCTACCTCGAAACGACGATTTGCGGCAAACGGTAAACCGTAATGGCAGTCATAACAAAACGTAATGGGTAGGAATTGATACAGGGATGCAAATACATCTGGATACGGAGTTGTTGCGGACGCTGGTGACCGTGGTGGAATGCCGCAGTTTTACTAAAGCCGCACGGCAGTTGTGCCGCACGCAGGCCGCCGTGAGCGGGCAGGTCAAACGCTTGGAAAAACAAGTGGAACAACGATTGTTTGAGCGTGACAGCCGACATGTGGATCTTACCGAAGCGGGGGAGACCTTGCTCGCCTATGCCCGGGAGGTTTTGGCGCTCAACGACGCCGCAGTGGATGCGTTGCGCACGGGAAGAAGTTTGGGCGCGGTGCGTTTGGGCCTGCCGGATGATTATGCCAGCTTTTTCCTGCCGAGAGTATTGGAGCATTACAGTCGGCAATGGCCGGATGTGCAGGTTGAAGTCTGCTGTGAGCTTAGCGTGGACCTGATGCCCAAATTCCTGGGGGGGGAGTTGGATTTGGCTTTGGTCACCCGGCAACCCCGGAGCCGGGGAGGGGAAGTTGTTCGACGCGAACGGCTGGTCTGGGCTTCAGCGTGCGGCGGACGTGCACATTTGGCCGATCCGCTTCCTCTCGCCATGTTTCCACCCGGATATTGCGCGTTTCGCGATGCCGCTTTGGAGCGATTGCGCCGCCAGCGTCGTCCGTATCGCGTCGTGAGCGTGAGCCGAAGCCTTTCGGGAATCAGGGCCACTGTATCGGCTGGACTGGCCGTGACGGTCGTTTCGGAAAATACGGTTTCAAGTGATATGGAGGTACTGGACTCTGACAGTGGCTTGCCGGATTTGCCAAGCATCGACATCACGCTGCACGGAGGGGATGCCGGTGCTCCGGCTCATGTGCGCGGGCTGGCTGAGGCCGTGCATAGAATATTGGGCGATCCGGCCGGCTGGCGGGGGGGCGAACCGACCACTGAACAATAAAACGGTCCACACCTCGGGGCGCGGACCGTTTGTATATTTCGATGAAAAGAGAGGGGGAAGGTTGATGTGTACAGGGACGAAATGACGGACCGCAGGGGGGGCGCAGCACAGGCTGTTCGAAGAGACCCGGCGGGCAAGCGATCCAAAACGTCGTGATCGCTGTGTGGCCTGCTACGCAAAAATCTGTCAGTAGCGCATCAAGGCAGCAGATGTCCCCTCAAAAATCCGCCTATACATTGAACCGAAATTCGATGATGTCTCCGTCCTTGACCACGTATTCCTTGCCTTCAAGCCGGGCCAGGCCTTTGTCTTTGCAAGCTTTGAACGTCCCATGCGTGAGGAAATCGTCATATCCGATGACCTCGGCACGGATGAATCCCTTTTCAAAATCCGAGTGGATCACGCCTGCGGCTTCGGGAGCCTTGGCACCCTTGCGAACGGGCCAGGCTCGGACTTCTTTTTCTCCGGCCGTGAGAAAGGAGATGAGTCCCAGCAGGTCGTAAGTTTTGGCAATGACTTTGTCGAGAGCTGTTTCCTTGATACCCAGATCGTCAAGGAACATCTGACGCTCTTCCGGGTCTTCCACTTCGGCAAGTTCGCGCTCCAACTTGGCGGCCACGGCGATATGATTCTGGCCGGGGCGTTCTTCCGGCAATTCCAGGGCCGCGAAATCCGCTTCTCCGCCATTCCAAATGTAGAGCACGGGTTTGGCCGAAAGGAAGGCAAATCCGCGCAATTCCGGAGCATGCGCCAAGTCCTGGTCTTCACGCAGGGGCGTTTCGTTCTCCAGGCATTCCATGGCCCGCTTGAGCAGGGCTTCCTGGGCGGCGTCATAGCCGGGCGCGTTCTTTTTTTTGTCCAGAACCATGCGCTCCAGCTTTTTTTCAATGACGGCCATGTCCGAGACCATCATGTCCGCTTCAATGGCCTGCCACTGCTTGTGCGGGTCGTTGAGTCCGGAAAAAGCGTCCAGAACCCCGAGAAGGCAGTCGTAGGAACGGACCTCATTGAGCACTCGCTCACCAAGTCCTTCGCCCTTGCCACCCCCACCGGGGATGTCGAGGTATTCGATCTCGCTGTAGGTGACCTTGCGGGCCTCGAACAGGGTAATGAGCGGATCGAGCCTCGGCTCGGGCACCTTGACCATGGCACGATTGCCCGCCAATGCGGCGGGACCGGCAAGGGCGGCGAACAGGTCGGTCTTGCCCGCGCCCGCGAAACCGAATATTGCGGTCTTCATGTGTGGAAACCTCGTACTGATGCGATTTGCGAAAGCAGGGCGGTTCTACATGATTCCTGCACGGATGCAAAGCCCTGGGGCCGGATGTGGCCCGAGCCGGGCAACGGCTTGAAAAACAAGGGGAACCCATGGAACAACATGTTTTTTTAATTGGCGCCCGTGCCAGCGGGAAGACCACTCTCGGGCGGGAATTGGCCCGTGAGCTGAACGAAGGGTTTACGGATACGGATGCGATCGTGGTGGAGCGAATCGGGATGGTGGTGGAAAAATATGTTGAACAAAATGGGTGGGCAGCGTTTCGTCGGGCCGAGTCCCAAGCCCTGCGGGATGCAGCGGATCAGCCTCCCCATATTGTGGCATGCGGGGGCGGGATTGTACTCAGCCGGACAAATCGTGATATATTGCAGCAAGGGGTGGTCGTGTATCTGCGCGTGCCGGAAGAAGAACTGATTCGGCGTCTGGAGAACGATCCCAAATCAGGGCAGCGTCCTTCACTCACGGGACGCGGGCTTGTCGAAGAGGTGCGGGAGGTTCTCGGGGAACGCGAGCCTTTGTATTGTTCCTGCGCTTCTTTGACAGTGGAACACGGCACATTGGCGCAGCAGGTGCGTGTGGTGCAGGATTTCCTTTCTTCCTCGATGGGTTGAGGTTTTTCGTCGTCAAGCGTACGAGGCCAAGATGCGATCCAAATTGTTTTCACCGTTCTGGCTTCCTATTTGGTCGTTTCTCGGAGCCATTTCCCTGGGCGGAGCGATCCTGCATTTCGACTTTGCCCAGCAGCCTGGAAACGCGCCCTTGAGTTGGCTGGATGCTCTGTTTACCTCCACGTCCGCTGTCTGCGTCACCGGTCTTGTGGTCGTGGATACCGGAACGAGCTTCAGTTTTGCCGGTCAAGGCATTCTCCTCTGTCTCATTCAATTGGGCGGTCTAGGCGTTATGACCTATTCCAGCCTGATTTTTTTTCTCCTGGGGCGTCGGGTTTCCCTTGCGGATAGGACCGCTGTAGGGAAAACACTGCTGCATGACCCTTCGTTCAGTCTGCGTCGTTTTATCCTCTTGGTCGTGCTGGGAACCCTGGCACTGGAGGCCATGGGGGCGTCGGCCTTGTTTCTGCTGGATACACAGGGATTCTCCGTTTGGAGCGCGGTGTTTCATTCGGTATCCGCGTTTTGCAACGCGGGCTTTTCCCTGGAAGCGGACAGTCTGACCAGCTGGCGCGGTAATCTGCCGGTAAATTTGGTGTTCATTTTTTTAATTACAGTGGGGGGACTTGGTTTTTTTGTGATCCATGATTGCGTCCGTGTGTTGCGTGGGCGCTGGAGTCCCCGGCCGGAGTCTCTTCGGCCGCGGCTGACCTGGCATTCACGCATGGTGCTTTCCACCAGTTTGTTTCTGGTGTTGGCCGGAACCGTGGCGATTTTTTTTGCCGAGATGCTGGGAGGAGTCTGGGAAGCTTCCTGGAGCGAAATCGGGCTTGCCGCTCTGTTTCAATCGGTTTCCTGCCGCACCGCCGGGTTCAATTCGCTAGAAGTTGGCAATATGACGAACGTGTCCCTGCTGGTCATGATCGGACTGATGTTTGTGGGGGGATCACCCGGATCTTGTGCCGGAGGCGTCAAAACGACAACGGCCAGGGTCATGTGGGCGTTTTTGAAGGCCCAGTTCCGGGGGGGGCAGCAGGTCAAGGTGGGACGTTTTGCCGTGGACCGGCTGACCATGGGACGCGCTTTTACTTTGGTCGCTGTGGCCGCTATGCTGATTTGTACGGCCACGCTGGTACTTAACATCGTGCAAGGGGGAGACGTGCCGCATGCCGAGGCGCGTGGGCTTCTCCTGGAAACTCTTTTTGAGGCGACCTCGGCCTTTGGAACCGCTGGGTTGAGTACCGGCATGACGGCGAACCTTTCCGTGGTCGGTAAGCTATTGGTCATGACGTTAATGCTGGTGGGGCGGCTTGGGCCGATTTGGCTGCTCTCCGCCTTGGTTGCCTGGCAGGAGGAACCGCGATACCGCCTGCCGGAAAAGGATGTTCCACTGGGCTAGACCGACGGGCTGCCGTGACATGACGGCAAGGGAGAGGATATGGGAAAACGAATTGAAGTGGGCATCATCGGCCTGGGCAAGTTTGGATATTCCCTTGGCGAGGCACTGGCGGAACTGGGCCACGACGTAGTGGGCGTGGACATCAGCGAAGCCCATGTGCGACACGCGCAGGAAGTGCTGACCCAGGTTTTCCAGGCCGACGGCACGGACCCAAAGGCTTTGGAGCAACTTGGATTCAAGGATTTGGATTATGTGGTCGTTTCCATTGGCCGGTCCATGGAAGCCAGCATTCTGGTGGCGCTCAATCTACAGGAATTGGGTGTGAACAATATTTGGGTCAAGGCTGTCAGTCCTGAGCATGAAAAGGTGCTCAAGCGGCTCGGCGTTGATTTTGTTGTCTTTCCTGAGCAATTTGTGGCGCGGCAACTTGCCCACCGGCTCGCTGTGCCGGGGTTGCTGGACTATCTGGCCCTGGGCAAAGGGGTGCTTGTCCGTGAGGTGGAGGTGGAGCACTGGGGCGGCCGCACATTGCGTGACCTGCGGCTGCCCACGGATTACCGCGTACAGGTCGTGGCCTGGAAGCACAAGGAAGACCGACAGTTTAGTTTCGTACCAGGGCCAGACATGACCCTGCACGATGGGGACGTGCTGGTGGTGCTGGGCAATGCCGAAGATGTGATCAAAGTGACGGGGTGAGCATATGAGCGGGAATGTGTTTGGTGAATTGTTTCGGTTGACGACCTATGGAGAATCCCACGGTCCCGGACTTGGCGGGGTCATTGATGGTTGTCCCGCCGGGGTGCCGCTGAATGAGGCGATGATCCAGGCGGATTTGGATCTGCGTCGCCCCGGAAAGGGACCGGCCTCCACCGCACGTCAGGAGGCGGATGCCGTGCGGTTGCTTTCCGGCGTGTTTGAGGGGGTGACCACGGGGACGCCCATTGCCTTTCACGTTGCCAATCAGGATCAGCGCTCCAGGGACTATTCGGACATCAAGGACGTGTTTCGTCCCGGGCATGCGGATTTCGGGTTTCATGCAAAATTCGGGGTGCGCGATTACCGTGGAGGCGGCCGTTCTTCCGGGCGGGAAACCGTATCCCGCGTTGCCGGGGGCGCTGTGGCTGCTCAACTGCTCGCGCTGGAAGGTATTTCCGTTCAGGCCCGCACTGTGGAGCTTGGAGGCCTGCCGCCGGTGGCCGGTGAAGTGGACTGGGACACAACCCGGGAGATGCCGTTTTTTGCGCCGGGTCCGCAAACCGCGGAACAATGGGAGCAGCGCATCCGCGACGTGAAGCGCCAGGGCGACACGCTGGGCGGGGTGGTTGAGATCCGCGCCCAGGGCGTCCCGCCCGGGTTGGGCGAACCTGTATTCGGGAAGCTGGATGCGCGCCTGGCCGGGGCATTGATGAGCGTGGGCGCCGTAAAGGGCGTGGAAATCGGCGAAGGATTTGCCGCGGCTCGTCTCCTGGGTTCCCAGAACAATGACCCCATGACGTCCAAAGGGTTCGCGAGCAATAAATCCGGAGGCGTATTGGGCGGCATCGCCTCGGGGCAGGATGTGCTGGCCAGGGTGGCTGTGAAGCCGATCCCTTCCATTGCTCTGGAGCAGCGCACTGTGAACAGCGCCGGAAAAGAGGCGACTATTCGCATTGGCGGACGACACGATATTTCCGCCATCCCACGCATCGTACCTGTGCTGCGCGCCATGGTTTCCCTGGTGCTGGCGGATTTGATCTTGCTGGATCGACGTCTTGCCCGCCAACGCTGAGTCTTTGGGATTGGTGGTTGCGGCCTAGCCGGGAACATCGTATAGATAGTAAAATGAGAAGTATGTGCAAGGAAAGCATGACCAAGGATGTGTTGCTGCGGCACGCGAAACAATTGCAACAGCCGGGACCGGAAGCCGCTGCGGAGTTCGATTCCGCCAAGACCGGCCTTGCTGAGGAAGTGTCCAACATCATGGACAGTCATCCCCGCCGGTCCGACTGTTATCCCGATGCGCTTCGGGAATTGATGCGTACCAACCACGTCAACCATTTTGAGTTCATGAGTTCGGTGTTTCAACTGTACGATCCCCAGGTGTTGACCGAGACCGTGGGCTGGGTGTTGCAGACCTACATGGCGCGTGGGGTGCAGCTGGAGTATTGGCGTGTGATGCTGCGGGAAAGTCTGCAATTGTTCGAGCGTCGATTGCGTCGGGAAACATATGGTGAGATCGAGCCGTTTTATCGGTGGATGCTTGATCACCTTGATGATTTTGCGGCTCTTCCAAAGGATTCGGACTTTTGGACCTTGCATTCCGGTACTCCGGGAGACGCGCATGGAGGGTAGCGCCGTGCGGATGTCGGAAGCCTCATTCACGGACATACGACTGGAAGGCCTTGCGGAAACCTACTTCCAATTGCTCATGGCCGGGGAACGGCTCCGTGCCTCAGAACGTATACTGCGGGCCGTTCACGATGACGGCATGAGCGTACGCGATGTATATCTGAACGTCTTTCAGCCCGTGCTCTACGAAGTGGGCCGGCTCTGGCAGGCCAATGTCATTTCCGTAGCCACCGAGCATTACTGTACGGCGGCTACCCAGTTGATCATGTCCCAATTATTCCCGAACATCGCCTCGGCGCCCAAGATCGGCAAAAGCATGGTGGGCTGTTGCGTGGGCGGGGAGTTGCATGAACTGGGCATGCGTATGGTTTGCGATTTTTTCGAAATGGAGGGCTGGCATACCTATTACCTGGGAGCCAACAGCCCGGATCAGGCCGTTGTGGAAGCCCTGGAGCAGCGTGAAGCGGTGTTGCTCGGGATATCGGTATCGCTGACGTCCAATGTGCATTTGGTGCGCCGTTTGGTGCGCTGCGTGCGGGATTCCCAGGTCGGAGCGTCCGTTCAGGTGATGGTCGGCGGCCTGCCGTTTTTGCTTAATCCTGGCCTGGTGGAGCAGGTAGGAGCGGATGCCTCTGCACGCAATGCCGAGGAAGCCGTGGCCGCGGCGTACAGGCTCCTGGAGTCGCCGAAGTGATGCAGGAACGTGCCTTAGCCGCCGGGGCGGTCTTTCAGTGCGATTCGTATGGGCATGTTGAACGCGTCCTGGCCGATGGGCTGGGGTTGTTCCACAACCGCCCCGCGTCGTTTTTTTCGCTGCTTGATCTTGGATCCCAACCAAAATTCCATTCATTTTTGAATACGTTGAACGCGCATGGTGCGGCTCTTTCCTGGGAAATGAACGTGTTGACCGGGAACGGTGCCACCCCCATGACGTTTTTCGGACTGCGTTCCTCGGATTCGTTGTTCTGCATCGTGTCCCGCTCTCCGGACAACCTCTTTACGCTCTATGACGATCTGCTAGCCATGCTCAATGAGCAGGCCGCGCTGTTGCGCGATGCACAGCAGCGAAAAGGCAATGGGCATGAAGAGGAAGATCGTATGCTGACGGACTTCATGCAGCTGAACAATGAGCTGGTCAATGCGCGCCGTGAATTGACGCTGAAAAATCAGGAAGTGGAACGCCAGGAACAACGCTTGCGCCGCGTGCTCAACTCCATACCCGATGCCGTGTTTGTTGTGGATCGGCAAGGCAAGGTCTTGTTTTCCAATCCTGTGGCGGTCTGCTTGTTCGACGGCTGTCCGGAGTTGGGTAAGCGATGGCTGCCCATGATTCACGAATGTGGGGATGAGCCTCGGGAGATTTGCATGCTCACGGAAGGGGATAACGTGACGCTGGAATTGCGTGTTTCCACACTGGATTGGGAGGGTGAACCTGCGTATCTGGTCTCCATGCGGGATGTGAGCGAACGGCGCAAGCTGGAGATGGTGCGGGAAGATATGGAGCGGATCACACACCATGACATCAAGTCCCCGCTCAGCGGCATCATCAGCCTGGCGGCCATGTCAAGGGAGGATGAGGGGCTTACTCCGGAGCTGCGGCAGCAGCTTGGCATGATTGAAAACGCGGGATACCGCGTTCTGAAGATGGTCAACATGTCCCTTGATCTCTATAAAATGGAGCAGGGGAACTATACGTTCCATAACGAAGATGTTGATTTGATTCCCATCGTGTTCCGGACTCTGGACGACAAGCGACCTATGCTCCGGGCGCGGGGAGTGCAGACCCATGTACGACTCAACGGTACCGCCGTGCAATCCGGTGATGCCCTGGTGATTCGGGCCGAGGAAACGCTGTGTTATTCGATGCTCGCCAATCTGGTGGCCAACGCGGTGGAAGCCTCGCCTGACGACGGATCCGTCGAAGTTGATATGACGGCAGGACGGACGCAGGTTTGTATCGATATTGCCAATCAGGGCGCGGTGCCTGAAGAGATACGCCACCGCTTTTTTGAAAAGTACGTCACTTTGGGGAAACGCTCTGGTACCGGGATCGGAACCTACTCAGCCAGGCTGATCGCAAAGACCCTGGGAGGGGACGTGATCATGCGGACTGACGATCAAACAGGGACGGTGGTCAGCGTCCGCCTTCCGTGGGGAGTGGAAGACGCACCCGCCGATGGCGCGTGAAGCCTTCTCCGCTTGAGGGTTATTTTTCCGACTTGAGGCGGACGGCCGTTCCGTAGCAGGAGTAGTAGCGGTCCCCTTCGGGGTGGAAGGATACGGATTCACGATAGGCCAGCACCGCATCCGCGTTTACGTCCAGTGCTTGCGCCACAAGACCGTAAAATGCATTGTCAAAGCTGAAGGATCGGCAGACCAACAGCCCAAAGGTGCCCTGGATTTGTCGATTCGGCATTTCATCCGTGGTGACGACTCTGACCTTACCCGCGAGATAGTGTTCCCGCGCCATGGCGATTCGCCGATCCTGGCGGTCGTCCTGGGCGTGGGGATTTTTTTTGGGTGCGCCGAAGATGAGAGGCATATCGTTCTCCTGCCATACGATGAGGATGAAGTGTTGTAGCCTGGGAGCGGGGCGATGCGCAAGCGCATGGCTTGGTGCAAGCTGCGGGAGGACGCGCCCCCCGCAGCTTGGAATGCGGTGCGTACGCTCAGGGTTTGACCGTAAGGTTGTAGGCCTCGTCCCAGAGCAGGTATTTCCGGGCCAGCTCGCGTAGGTCCGACGGCTTCAGGGTCTGGGCCAGATCAATGAGTTCTTTTTCCATGTCCCTGTCCAGTCCCTGCACCAACAGATTGGCAGCTTGGCGGCTACGGGAGAGCAAGGTCTGGTGGTCCTGGTAGTATTCGCCGGTGAGGACGTTTTTGGCCCGTTCCAGCTCGTCGTTCGGAAGGGGCGCATCATGCAGCATACGCACCGTGCGTTCAAAGCCTTCTTCGGCCTGTTGGAGCTTTTCCGGCTCCGTACCGATGTAAAATGCCATGAAGCCGGTTTTAGGCGCCTGCCAGAGCAGGGCGGTCACAGTGTAGCCGAGTCCCTCCTTGTCCCGCAGGTCGCGGAAAAGCAGTCCGCTTTGGCCGGAGAGCGCGGCACGCAACAGCGTCAGTCCCGCGCTGGCCTCCAGGTTTTCCGTACCCGGTACAGGGAAGATGGTCAGCAGGTGGGCCTGATTGCGGTCCGGGAGATGCATCTCGGATACTTTTTCCGTGTTCCAGGCAGGGCGAACATACGTGTATTCGTTGCCTGGGCGGGTCAACTCCGTGGCCAGGCGGGAGGCAAAGGCCTCGATCCCCTTGGCGTCAAAGGTGCCGCATACGGCCATGACGAACGGCATCTGTGACTGACGTTCCCAGAAACGTTCGATCTGTGCCGGACTGAAGGCGTCCACCTGTTCCACCTCTCCTGCATGGAGAAAGGCATAAGGGCCATCCTGGAACAGGAAGGGGAAGATATGCCGGAAGGCCGTGGCGAGTGGCTTGTCTTCCCGCAGTTTGATGCTGGCGACCTGGTCCTGCTTGGCCCGGTCGATTTCCTTAAGAGGCCATGTAGGAGCCGTGAGCATTTTTTCAAAGACCGGCAAAACGTCTCCGGCAAACCACGCCGGATATTTGGCGTTGAAGGCGAAGGTGTCGCGCCCGGCCATGGCTGCGGCGCTGGCCGCTCTGTCCGAGAGGTAATCCTCGATCTGGGTGGCGGTCATGTCCGGGGTTCCTCTGGTCAGGGCTTTGGCCGTAAGCGTGGCCAAACCTTGTTCCGTGGGATCCAGGGAACCGTCACCGCCTGGCCAATACAGGGATAAGGCCGTGTAGGGGAGAGTGTGGTCCGGCAGGAGGACCAGGGTGCTGCCTCCGGGCAAGGCGATTTCGCGGACGTTGCCTTGTTTCGGCGCATCCTCGGCTGCCTGTTGCTCAATCTGGCGGGGCCAGTGGGCGTTCACGGCGTTGGTCATGGCCCGGGCGTTGATCTCCGTGCCCTCCGGCGTGAGCAACGCACCGGAAAGTCGTTCCGGGCGCAGATACTCGGCCATGAGTTCTCCCAATTCTGCACGGTCCACGCGAGCCAGTTCATGAAGATAGTAGGCTTCCGCGTTTTGTCCGCCGTAGAAGAATTGGAAGGCACCGAGCTTGGAAGCCAGGCCGGAAAGCGTCTCTTTTGTCAGGAACAGGGAATCCGCGAGGTTAAGCTTCGCGCGCTCCAATTCCCGATCCGTCAGGGCCGAAGCGTCCAGTTCCGCAAAGTAGTCCAGCAGCTCGGTCCAGAATTCGTCAAGGTTTTCCGCATCCAGTGTCGCGGAAATATAGAACATGCCCACCCGGTCCAGGGTCAGGGCGTAGGTGCTGATGTCGTCCACGAGTCGCTTTTGATATTTGAAGGTACGGTAGAGGGGCGAAGTGTCGCCACCTCCCAAAGCCTGGCCGAGCACCTCAAGCCCCGTGGCCTGGGCAGAACCCAGGTCCGGAATGGGAAAGCCCAGTCCGAGATATACCTTGTTCCATTTTCCGGGAACAACCTGGATTTGTGGACCGTTGGGAGCGGGCAATGGAGCTGCCGTTACTTCAGGTACACTCTGGGTGTTTTTATATTCCCCAAAGGCTCGGCTCACTTCGTCCAGAACCTGCTCCGTGTCCACCTTGCCGGTGACCACCAAGAGCATGGATTGAGGCTGGTAAAGCTGGGCGATATACTCCTTGATATCCTCGGCTGTGAACGAGGATACCGTGTCGCGGTAGCCGATGATGGGCCATTCATAGCTGGTACCGGGCCAGACCATGGATTGAAGCGCCTTGAAGAGTTTTGAACCGGGAGCGTCTTCACCTCGTTCCAATTCCGCCAGAACGACTTCCTTTTCCGGTTCCAGTTCGTTGGGATCAATGTTGGCGTGGAAGGCCATTTCGCGCACAGTTTCCAGTCCGAGCTTCCACTCCTGATCCGGCACTTCAACATAATATACGGTATAGTCCCAGCTGGTCCCCGCATTGAGGCTGCCGCCCACGGATTCGATCATCCGGGCGGTTTCTCCTGGAGCGCGGTTGGCCGATCCCTTGAACACCATGTGCTCAAGCAGATGGCTGATGCCTGCCTGGTCCGGGCGTTCATAGGCGGACCCGGCGTGGACGTAAAGCCGGACCGTGGTCAGGGGAAAACGGTCGTCCTCTTTGACGAGCACGGTCAGCCCGTTTTCAAGGCGGGTCACCATGGGGGCTTCGGCCTGGGACACGGCCTGGGTGAAGTCGAATCCGTTTTGAGCCGGGGTGGAGATCGGTTGCGTTTTGCCTGCGCAGGCTGAAGTCATGAGCAACAACCCCAGCAGCAGTATGGTTCGATACATGCGGTATGCACTCCTTTTTCTCCCATAGTTAGATTCTTTTTCGGCGTTGTCGAGGGGTGTACTCGGGCGTTTCCAGCGGTGTCAAGCCGGGAACGGATAACGGTTTTCAATAGCGCATATTGACAAAAGATTCACAAAGGTACAAGTAAACCTTTCCGCTTGGAGGCTTTTATATGATCAGTCCACTTCTTTCCCGGAGGGTGTGATGACCGTTGAAACCAGCATTATCGCTGGCAGAACGTCGAAGTGGGACGGCATTCTGGATGTTTGCCAGATGTTGTCCGGCGTCGGCTTGATCCTGTTCATGTGGGCGCACATGATTTTGGTGGCGAGTGTCCTTATCGGACCGGGCGTAATGAACGCTATTGCTGAATTTTTTGAAAGCACGGGTATGGCCCAGGTCGGCGGACCGCTGATCTTTTTGCTTTTCCTTTTTCATTTCCTTTTGGCCGCGCGCAAGCTGCCGTTTCGTTTCGAGGGCATGAAGATTATTTTTTCCCATGCCAAAATGATGAGTCACAAGGATACGTGGCTGTGGATCGTGCAGGCGGTTACGGCCATGATTATTTTGATCATGGGATCCATCCACATGTGGGTAGTGCTGACGGACCTGCCCATTACCGCGGCCAAGTCCGCAGCGCGCATCCAGGGTGGATTCTGGACGGGGTTCTACCTCGTGCTGTTGCCCATGGTGGAAATGCACGTGGGCGTGGGGCTGTACCGCATCGCCGTGAAATGGGGCGTGATCAAGGCTGACGGCCGTGCTGGACTGCACCGGGGTGAGAACATCCTGACCCTCGTGTTTATCTGTATCGGACTGGCGACCCTGATTCGGTTCTGGTTCATCAACGCTCTGGCCTAGGAGGGACGCCATGCAGACCATTTATACGGACGTACTGGTCATCGGCGCGGGACTTGCCGGAGAACGCGCTGCCATTGAAGCGGGACAGGCCGGTTTCTCGGCCATATGCTTGAGTTTGGTTCCGGCGAGACGGTCGCATTCCTCGGCAGCGCAGGGAGGCATGCAGGCGGCGCTCGGTAATTCCGCCATGGGTGAGGGCGACTGTCCGGACGTGCATTTCGAAGATACGGTCAAGGGGTCCGACTGGGGCTGTGACCAGGAAGTGGCCCGCTTGTTTGCGGAAACCGCCCCCATTGAAATGCGACGTCTGGCGCACTGGGGCGTACCCTGGAACCGCGTGGTTCCGGGACGCAGCAAGTACTTTAAGGGCGGCAAGGAATTTGAAAAAGTTGAAAAAGAGGAAAATCGCGGGCTGATCACGGCCCGTGCTTTCGGCGGGACAGCCAAATGGCGAACCTGCTACGTTTCCGACGGCACCGGCCATTCCGTGTTGTTTACGGTGGACAACCGCTGCGCCCAGCTCGGTGTGGAAGTTCACGATAAAACCGAGGCCATTGCCCTGATTCATGACGGAGAAACCTGCTACGGCGCCGTGGTTCGCTGCTTGAAGACCGGTGAGTTGCGGGTCTATCTTGCCAAGGCCACGATGATCGCCTCCGGCGGGTTTGGCCGTATTTACCCCAATACCACCAACGCGGTGGTTTGCGATGGCGGCGGACACATTACGGCCCTGAACACCGGCGTGGTTCCCATGGGCAACATGGAGGCCGTGCAGTTTCATCCCACGGGCATTGTGCCCACCGATATCCTCGTTACCGAGGGATGCCGGGGGGACGGCGGTACTCTGCTGGATGTGAACGAAGAGCGCTTCATGCACATCTATGAGCCGGAAAAGGCCGAGCTGGCTTCCCGCGACGTGGTCTCCCGCTGGATGACCCACCACATTCGTGAAGGCAAGGGCGTGAAAAGTCCCTACGGGGATCATCTCTGGCTGGACATCCGTCACCTGGGTGAAAAACACATCACCGGAAAGCTCCGTGAAGTGTATGAAATCTGTACTGGCTTTTTGGGGATTAATCCTATCCATCAGCTCATCCCGGTGCGTCCCACGCAGCATTATTCCATGGGCGGCGTGCGTACCGATAAGGACGGCGCCGCATACGGACTCCGCGGGTTGTTCGCTGCGGGCGAAGCCGCGTGTTGGGACATGCACGGCTTCAACCGCTTGGGTGGAAATTCCCTGGCGGAGACCGTGGTTGCCGGCGGTATTGTCGGCCGGAAGATCGTGGAATACGTGCGTGGAGCCGAAGTCAGCTTCAACTCTGCGGTTATTGACGAGGCCGTGGCCCATGAGCGTTCGCGTATCGATGCGCTGATCGCCGGGAGCAACGGTCGGGAAAATGTGTACAAGGTGCGGGCCGCCATGCAGGATTCGCTGAATCGCGGTGCTAACATTTTCCGTAACGACGCCGACCTCAACGTGTGCGTGCAGGAATTGCAGGATACGTTGGAACGCGCCCGCAAGGTGGGGCTTGCCTCGGACGGTCTTGGAGCCAACCCGGAACTGTCGGCCGCGCTGAAGATCGAGGGACAGGTGAAAATGGCCCTTATGGTGGCCTATGGCGCA
Source organism: Paucidesulfovibrio gracilis DSM 16080 (assembly GCF_900167125.1). Taxonomy (NCBI): domain Bacteria; kingdom Pseudomonadati; phylum Thermodesulfobacteriota; class Desulfovibrionia; order Desulfovibrionales; family Desulfovibrionaceae; genus Paucidesulfovibrio; species Paucidesulfovibrio gracilis. Next base: position 29,694 of record NZ_FUYC01000007.1, on the reverse strand, counting down.
CTGGAGCGTACCGAATCCCGCGGTTCGCATAACCGTGAGGATTATACCGCACGCAACGATCGGGATTGGCTCAAGCGGACATTGGCGTATTGGAAAAACCCTGACGATGACCTGCCTTCCCTTGAGTATGAACCGGCAACCTCCACCTTTGAAATTCCGCCGGGCTATCGCGGTTACGGAAAGATGGACATCATTCCCATGGACGGTCAGGAGACCGAGGCCGATTCCGCGAAAGGGGCGGACGCCGCCGACGACAAAGGCAAGGATGGCGGAGAGTCCGCCGATGCGAAGGGGGATAAATAAATGGCCAGACTGCTGAAGTTCAACATCTTCCGGTATAATCCCCAAAATTCGGAGTCCACGCCGCACATGGACGAGTTCGTGTTGGAGGAAACCGACTCCATGACCTTGTTCATCGCCCTGAACCGCATCCGCGAGGAAAAGGACAGCTCATTGCAGTTCGATTTTTGCTGTCGCGCGGGAATTTGCGGCTCTTGCGGCATGGTCATCAATGGGCGGCCCGGATTGGCCTGCCACACCAAAACAAAAGATCTTCCCAGCGAGATAACGCTTCTGCCGTTGCCCGTGTTCCAGCTGGTGGGTGATCTTTCCGTGGATACTGGCTCCTGGTTCCGCGAGATGTATAATAAAGTGGAATCCTGGATTCATACGAACAAAGAATTTGATCCGTCCGCCGAGGAAGAGCGCATGGAGAACGAGGTGGCCGAGTCCATCTACGAGCTGGATCGTTGCGTGGAATGCGGCTGCTGTGTGTCGGCTTGCGGCACAGCCCGCTTGCGCGACGATTTTCTGGGCGCGGTTTCCCTGAACCGCGTGGCCCGTTTTGTCATTGATCCGCGCGACCAACGCACGGACAAGGAATACTACGAGATCATCGGTAACGATGAAGGCATCTTCGGCTGCATGGGATTGTTGGCCTGCGAGGATGTCTGTCCCAAACACCTGCCCCTGCAGGATCAGCTCGCGTTTTTGCGGCGCAAGATGGGCATCACGGCCATCAAGAGCTTGTTTTCCTGCAAGAGCTGCAAATAGGGCGGAGGAATGAGCATGCGAACGATTCAACCGGCGGAGATAACCGAGGCCGTGGCCCGGATGTGTGTTTCCGCCAACGTCAATTTGCCCGATGATGTGCGACGTGCTTTGGAAGCTGCATTTGAGCGCGAGGAGTCGCCGTCGGCCCGGGAAATTTTCCGGCAATTGCTGGAAAATGCGGATCTCGCAAAAAATACGGGTTTGGCGCTTTGCCAGGATACGGGGCTGGCGGTTTTTTTTGTGGAATTGGGGCAGGAGGTCGTGGTGGACGGCAATTTGGCCGAAGCCATTGATGAAGGGGTTCGCCAGGGCTACAAAAAAGGCTTCTTGCGCAATTCAGCCTGTAACCCCCTGACCCGTAAAAACACCGGCGACAATACGCCTTCCATCATCCATACGGATGTGGTCCCTGGGGACAAACTCAAGATTACCTTCATGGCCAAAGGCGGGGGAAGTGAAAACATGTCCCGCGTGACCATGCTGGCTCCGGCCCAGGGATGGGAGGGTATTAAGAAATTCGTGGTCCAGCGTGTGGCCGAGGCTGGTCCCAATCCTTGCCCGCCCACCATTATCGGCCTGGGCGTGGGCGGCACGTTTGACCATGCGGCCAAGATATCCAAGCGGGCCTTGGCTCGTGCCTTGGACGACGTGCATCCCGACCCCGAGGTGGCGGCTATGGAACAGGAACTTCTGGACGAGATCAACGCGTTGGGCATCGGTCCCATGGGCATGGGCGGCAAGACCACCTGCCTGGCCGTGAAGATTGCGCTGGAACCTTGCCATATTGCCAGTCTGCCCGTTGCCGTGAACATCCAGTGTCATTCGGCCCGGCATGAGGAGGTGGTTTTGTAATGAGCGAATACAACTTGCAAACGCCACTTACGGACGAAGACGTCGTACAGCTTAAAGCGGGTGATGTGGTGCGCCTTTCCGGTGTCATTTATTCGGCCCGCGACGCCGCACACAAGAAAATCGTGGACCTGCTCGACAAGGGCGAAACGCCGCCGTTTCCTTTGGAAGGGGCTGTGGTCTACTACGTCGGTCCCACTCCCGCGCCTCCCGGGCGGGCCATTGGGGCGGCCGGTCCGACTACGAGTTATCGCATGGATACCTACGCGCCTCGGCTGCATAGCCTGGGCCTTAAGGCTTCCATAGGCAAGGGCAAACGGAATGACGCGGTGAAGAATGCCCTCAAGGAACACAAGGCCGTGTATTTCGGAGCCACAGGTGGTGCCGGCGCTTTGCTTTCCCAATGTATCGAACAATCCAAGGTGATTGCCTTTGATGAATTGGGACCGGAAGCTGTTCGCGCCATGAAAGTGAAGGATTTCCCGCTGCTGGTGGTCAATGACTGCCACGGGGGTGAATTATACGTGAAACCGAAGCTTGACCCCGACGGGTAATTGGTGCATTGAGGGGCCGGCGGCTTGGTCCGCCGGTCCCTTTCCTTTGGTGGAAAGGCCTTGAAATCCTTGCCTTAGGGGTGAATACTCATGGAAAATATTTTCAATAATATTCGCGACAACAGCCAGGAAAAAAATCATGAGGGTCGGGTGTACGTTCCGTACCCCGGTGCCGATGAAAAGTATGACGATGGTCAGGATTGGCGGATTTACAATCCCGGCAAGTATCGTGACCCCAACTGGTCGCCTGAAAAGGAATAGACCACGCGTATTTCTGCTTTGCGTTCCTGTTCCAGCAGCCTCCCCGCGCTCATTCCCCCGGCCTCTCAGCAGCACCGCCTTCGATACTGAGCCGCGTTCTTTCGCCTGATCCGCCGCCGCCACGTCTTCCTTGTTCTTTCTGCAGCATCATCCCGGATCATTCTCTTCGTGTTGATATTTCCGCATGGTTCGCCCTGTCCGGGCAGGGCGAACCACTTTTTTTGTTTGGCATGTTGTTTACTGTTGTTCATCGTTGATCATACTTTTGTACATGGTATCAGTTTGTTGGACGCTCTAGAAGTGTGGCCGGAAAAAGTCTGCAACACTGCACGCCGGGAGGTGTTCTGACGTAGCGTGAGCGTTTTGGGCAGCCGAATTTTGCCGATCTCCCGGTCATTCGTTCGTACTGTCGAAACGTTGGGCAATGTAGACTCCATATCCGAAGAAGGAACGGAACCGGGCATACAGATCCATCTCCTGCTGTTCCGCCTGCACAAGGGCCAGGGCTTCTGCGCTGTGATCGTGCTCTTGCAAAAAGTCCGGAAAACGTTCTCGCATGGGGGCGAAGTAATTTTCCCAACATGATTCCGGGAGTGGGAAGTACCCCAATGGGGCATATCCGTTGCGTTCCAGAACAGTAAGTTTGGCGGGAGCCGTATCCACCTCGGGATATTCGGCCTCCCAATACGTTTGGATTTCCTTGGGCCGTGCAGGAGTCAGCCAGCTCAGCTCCGAAACGACCAGCTTGCCGCCGGGCTTCAGGAATTGACGCCAGTAGCTTATCCCCCGTTCAAACCCCATATTGTACACCGCCCCTTCGGACCAGATTACGTCGAATTGCTCGCTGTTGAACGGCAGCTCGTCCATTGAGGCCGACAAAGTATGGATCCGGTTCTCCACCCCCTGGCGTTTGGCTCGTCGGCGAAGGGTTTCGAGAAAATCCGGTATAAAATCCACAGCGGTGATATGGGCACGCGTTTCCTGCGCCAATTGCAGACTCAAGGCTCCTGTTCCACATCCGATGTCTGCGATGCGCAGTGGTTGATCGGTTGGAACTTTTCCTAGCTGAAGGGCGTGTCGTGAGGCAGCGCTTCCGCCTGGTCCCAGACGTTGGCCATCCTTATGAAAGTCAATGAGCAATGGAAGTGAGGACATTGATTGCTACCTTTTAGAAAACAAAAAAGAGCTTGACAACTTAATAGTAAAAGTTATCATTCTTGAAACAGCAGGAGAAACACATGGCAAGCCTGAAAAACTATCGCAATCTGGAAATCGACTGGAACATGACCCCTGAGGATGCCGTGACCCTGTATCTTGAATGGGGCAACAACTCTTGGCATGGTCGATTTCAGCCGGTCCGGTCCAAGGATGACTATACCAATTACTTTGTGGTGTACAATTGGGAAGATCGTCCCCGGGCCATTTTGATCCGACGGAACTCTGAAGAGGCCCGGGAGCTATGGACCAGGGAACTCCCCACGGAAGTGGCGGACTCGTTCCACAAGCATGTTGGTGGACACAAGGGCGTGTATGCGCCCACAGAGGAAGTGCGCTCCTGGCTTCGAACCGAGCTGGAGCCATAATACCCCTCATTTTCTCGTCTCCTCCTCTCTTCGCTTAGGGCCGGGGTTTCCCGGCCCTTTTGTTTTGCACGCTTATGTCAGAACCTCCGTCGCCTTCGGCTGTTTTGACGAGTCGTGGGTGCATTCCATGGGCGCAGCGTGGGACGCCGCGAATCAGTCCGTCTCTTTGAGTCCATGCTTGCGTTCCGTGGGGCGGCGGAGTAGCGTGTCGCGATTCAAGGAGTTGAAAACATGCAGGAAACGTTTGCCAAACGAATGGGCAAGGTGCACCGTTCGTTTATCCGTGAAATTCTGAAGGTTACGGCGGATCCCTCCATCATTTCCTTTGCCGGTGGACTGCCCAATCCCGAATGCTTTCCGTCAAAGGCCATCGCCGAGGCCGCCCAGCGTGCCTTGACCAATGCTCCCGTGAGCGCCTTGCAATACGCCCCTACCGAGGGTGATCCCGAATTGCGGGCCTGGATCGCAGAGCGCTATGATCAACGTATGGGGTTGAAGCTTGATCCGGATGATATCCTGATCACAACCGGATCCCAGCAGTGTGTGGACATGGTCGCCAAAGTCTTTCTGGATCAGGGCGACACCGTGGTGTTGGAGCGTCCCGCGTACCTGGGGGCCATCCAGTCCTTTTCCGTGTTTGAGCCTCAGTTCCGCACCATTCCGCTGTTAGAGGATGGTCCGGATCTTGATGCATTGGAAGCGTTGCTGGACGAGGCTCCGGCCAAGCTTTTCTACGCGGTACCCAACTTCCAGAATCCCTCGGGACTGTCCTATTCCTTGGAAAAGCGCCGCGCCGTGGCTGAGCTTTGCCTGCGGCGGGGGCTGCTGTTTGTGGAGGACGATCCCTACGGCGAGCTGCGCTTCAAAGGAGAGCATCTGCCCTCGGTCTATACCTTTGCCGAGGGGCAATCCATCCTTATGGGGTCATTTTCCAAAATCGCCACGCCGGGATTCCGTCTGGGCTGGATCGTGGCACGGGGCGATGTGCGCGATGCGCTTATTCGCGTAAAACAGGCGTCCGACCTGCATACCCCATCCCTGACGCAGCGCATCATGGTAGAGTTGTTGCAGCATTTTGACATGGACGCGCATATCGCCATGATACGGGAACGCTATGGCCACCAGCGTAACGTCATGGTGGAGGCTATTCGGGAGCATTTTCCTGAAGGCGTGACCATTTCCGAACCGGAAGGCGGTATGTTCCTGTGGGTGACGCTGCCGCAAGGCTGTTCTTCCATGCAGCTCATGGATAAGGCCGTTGCCTGTAAGGTGGCTTTTGTCCCGGGCAAACCGTTCTACGTAGATCCGGGTGAAGGGGAAAACACGCTGCGGCTGAATTTTTCCAATGCGTCGGAGGAGATGATCCGCGAAGGCGTAGCCCGTCTGGGCAAAGCGTTGCAGGAATTCTTGCAGTAGGCGGCCATTTCGCATGTCATTATACAATCGGAGCCGATGGAAAGGAGGACGCCTTTTCATCGGTTCCGTTGTCTCCAGGAGCGATTGATCCTGCCGCATGGCGGCCTGGCTTGCATCGGGTCGAACCAGCGGCTATAAGCCTTCATCCTTTTCCGACAAAACCGCGAGGTTCAAGATTATGTCCCAACACGTACTCATCATCGGCGCGGTGGCCCTGGGGCCGAAAACCGCCTGCCGTTTCAAACGGCTCGAACCCGGCTCCACTGTGACCATGATCGACCAGAACGACTGTTTTTCCTACGGTGGATGCGGCATTCCCTACTATGTGTCCGGCGATGTCTCGGAAGTGAAGGAACTGCGCAACACCAGCTTTCATATGACCCGCGACGTGGAATTCTTCCGCGACGTCAAGGGGGTGGATATGCAGCCTCGTACACGTGCGCTGTCCATTGACCGGGAAAACAAACGTGTGCTTGTGCAGCGGCTCGATAGCGGCGAGCAGGAATATTTGCCGTACGACAAGCTTGTTATCGCCACGGGTAGTTCCCCCAGAAAGTTGCCACTGCCCGGTGCGGACCTCCCCGGGGTTCACATGGTTTCCGATTTGCATGACGCCGAGGATATCCGCGCCGCTGTCACCAAGGGCGAGGTGTCCAAGGCCGTGATCGTCGGTGCCGGGTTCATTGGATTGGAAATGGCCGAGGCGTTGGCTGACATGTGGGGCGTGGAAACAACCGTGGTGGAAATTACGGATCAGATCCTTCCCGGCCTGGTCAGCCCCTCCCTCGCGCATATGGCTCAAAAGCATATGGAGGAGAACGGCGTAGAGTTTTTGCTCGGCCACACCGTGCAGGAGATTCAAGGAACGGAACGCGTCACCAAGGTGGTTAGCTCCGCTGGAGAACTGGAAGCCGACCTCGTGGTTATGGCCACGGGCGTGGTTCCGGGCGACGCCCTGGCAAGGGAATGCGGGCTGGATTGTCATGAGCGGGGCGGCATAGTGGTGGACGAAGAAATGCGCACCACGGATCCGGATATCTACGCTGGCGGCGATTGCGTGGTGGTCAAGCATTTGGTCACGGAGCAGCCGTTCTTTTTGCCACTGGGGTCCATGTCCAACCGCCAGGGCCGTGTCATCGGTGACAACCTGGCTGGCCGCGGCAAGACTTTTCCCGGGGCCGTTGGATCCTTTGTGGTCAAGTTGTTCGAGACGTCGGCAGCTGGAACGGGGCTTTCTTTGGCAGCGGCCAAGCGAGCCGGTTTTGACGCGGTGAGCGTCTTTCAAATTCAGCTGGACCGCGCCCATTTTTATCCCACCAAGGAATTGATGACCCTGGAACTAGTGGTGGAAAAAGGTACCCGTCGCGTACTCGGTATTCAGGGATTCGCCGGAACCGGGGACGCCATGGTGGGCCGGATCAATGCCGTGGCCGCGCTCCTGCCGCACAAGCCCACAGTGGATGACCTGTCCAATATGGAATTGGCCTATTCTCCGCCGTTCGCCTCCGCCATGGACGTGCTCAACTCCCTGGGCAACGTGGCCGACAACGTGCTGGATGGTCGCAACGTCGGGGTCATGCCCGACGAATTCGCCGAGTGCTGGGAGTCGGACCAGGGCGAGTGCTTTTTCCTGGATTGCCGAGAGGAGGCCGACGCCGGGGCGTATGTGGAACGGTTGGAAAAATGGCACAACATTCCTCAGGGGCAGTTGGCGCAGCGGTTGGCCGAAGTGCCGCGGGATAAGCGCATCATGCTGATTTGCAACACCGGAGCCAGATCCTACGAGGCCCAGATTACGCTTATGGATCAAGGATTCGCTGAAGTGTTCAACCTCCAGGGCGGCATGGCTGGTTTGAAAAAATGGGGATTGGAGCTTTGATGCTGCATGGTTGTAAACGGGCATTGCGTCGGAAGTTTCCGTTTCTTTTGATTTTGGGACTGCTTGCCGCGCAAGGCTGTTCCATCATGCCGAGTTGGGTCGGAGGGGATCCCGGTCCTACGGAGTTGACCGTGGACGGCGAGCAGACCTTTGAGGAAACCGCGTATGTCGGCGTTCCTCTGACGCTGGATATGCGGGATCCCAAACTGTCGGGATACGTATTCGCCGGAGTGGCGTTTGACCCGGCTTTGCTTCGTTTGGATTCGGTGCTGGAAGAGGATTTCCGTGCCAGGTATGTATTTATGCCGCTACGTGCCGGGCGGGGCGTGGTCGAAGTGCGCATCCGTGATCGTGAGGGCGGCCCGCTGGAAACCTACAAGCTGGTGCAGGTGACCGTGGAGGAATAACCGCGTCAGCCTTTCCGTAAGAAATGAAAAGCCCCTGTCGCGGAATGCGGCGGGGGCTTTTTCAATGCACGGCAAGGGAGCGTCTACGGCTTGGGTGGCTGGCTGAAGCTTTGCTCAAGCTTGATCAAACGGGTCTTCCCCGGCGCAATGGTAATGTCCATTTCCGGCTCCAGGCAGCGCAGCATGGTCAACGGGTTGGCGTAGCCGCCGGACCAGTCGAATCCAATGCGAACCCCATACTCCCCGGTCTGGAGTTCCACTTCCGGAACAGACCAGAGCATCAGGGGGCGTACATTGGTGCGTTTGATGCCTTTGCGGTTTTTCCGTTCCACCATGATCTCTTCACGGTTTTCCAAATCCAGCCACAAGGCCTGACGTTTTTCGGCATCCTCTCCCTGAAACACAACGCTCCAGACCTCGTATTCCGGTTGAGCCTGTTTGCGTCCCATGTCCAGCGGTTCCACACGAGTCACGTGCATGCCGCCCGGCAGCTGGCCCAGTAATCCCTGAAAGATGTCTTTGGGGACCATGGGCCGCCGGATGTAGACGTTGACCCATTCGGCCAGGCTTTCCACCCCAACGGGCAGCGCGCGGCCAAAGGAGAGCCGTGGCATCGGGTGAAATCCCGCGGAAAAACTCAGAGGGATGTTTGCCCGCCGGAAAGCCCGTTCGAATACGGCTTGAAGCTCCAGCTGACTCAGGTAGGAGGCGGGACCGGTCTTGTGCATCCAGAGGCGTACATGGGTTCCTTTGGCGGAAAGGTCGTCATGGTCCGTCACTGTGGTTGGAATGGCCTCGTGGTGTCGCTGCTGATCCCGTTCATGAAAGACCATTCTGGGCTGAATGTCTTTTCCGGCCTGGTTTTCCAGTTCGGTCCGACGGCCTTGATGGTTGCATACACCACAATTCCGGCAGGTATTATAGCGACAGTCGGGCGTGATTTTTTCACCCAGGGCGCGGCGACGCTCCGTGAGCAGAAAGCGCTTGCTGACTCCGGTATGCAGATGCTCCCAGGGCAATGTGGCGCCCGTATCCCGCTCCGCCAGGAATGGTTCCGGGTCCAGGCCGTGTTCCCTCAGCGATTCAAGATACTGTTCCAGGCGAAGGTGATCCTTCCAGCTCGAAAAGAGCGCGCCCTTGCGGTACGCGGTTTCCAGCACCGGACCCAGCCGGCGGTCACCCCTGGAAAAAATACCTTCAAGATAGCTCATTTCCGGAATATGATGCTTGAGGGTCAGCCGCTTTTCCCGGCGGAACAGGTCGCGGAGGTAGGCCAGACGTTCATGCATCTCCTCCAGGGAGATTTGGCGTTCCCACTGGAACGGGGTGTGCGGCTTGGGGACGAAGGGCGAAACCGCGGCCGTGACTTGAAGCCGTTTCACATCGGTCCCGGCTGCACTGCGGACGCTACGGCACAGCTCCAGAATGGCGTCCAGGTCTTCCTTGGTTTCGGTGGGCAGGCCGATCATGAAATAGAGTTTGACGGATTGCCAGCCATTTTCAAAAAGTTGGCGGACATGCTCGAGTAGCCCTTCCTCGTCCACCCCTTTATTGATCACATCGCGCAGACGCTGACTGCCCGCTTCCGGGGCAATGGTGGCGCCGGTACGGCGGATGCTGGCCATTCGCTGCATGATAGTGGGGGAAAGGGATCCCACCCGGAGCGAAGGCAGGGAAATGGCGACCTGTTCAGCGGCGCAACGGTCAAAGGTTTCGGCAAAGAGGCTGTCCAGTGCGGAGTAATCCCCGGTGGAAAGGGAAAGAAACGAGGTCTCCTCCCACCCTGTTTCAGCCAAGCCACGTTGCAGCAGGCTTTCCAGGGTGTTCAGGCTGCGCTCGCGGACCGGACGATAGAGAATTCCGGCTTGGCAGAACCGGCATCCCCGCGTACAGCCCCGGGCGATTTCCAGGGTCAACCGGTCATGGACCGCGCCGAATGGAACCGGGGTTTGGGTTGGAAAAGGCGTGCTGTCCAGGTCGGTGACCAGGGCTTTTTCCACGGATTCGTATCCGGGTTGCAGGGGCGTGGGTGCCTCGGCGTCGTTGCCTTGAAAGAGCCACGGCACGTAGTAGCCGGGGAGTCCGGCCAGGGAGCGAAGAAAGGTGTTTTTGTCCGTACCCGCCTCTTTGGCCTGGGCCAACCGTTGAAGCAGATCCGGCAGGATCTCCTCGCCATCCCCCAGAACCATCAGGTCCAGAAAATCCGCCAGAGGTTCGGCGTTGAAGCAGGCGCCGCCCCCCGCCACGATGAGGGGGTGGGAGTCGTCCCGTTGATCCGCCCGCAGGGGAATTCCGGCCAGATCGAGCATGAAGAGTACGTTGGTGTAGCAGAGTTCATGCGTCAGGCTGAAGGCCACGGCATCCAGGCTGGCCAGAGGAATGTCGCTTTCCATGGTGGCCAGAGGGGTTTCGTGCTCGCGGAGGATGGCGGCGGCGTCCACGCAGGGAGTATAGACCCGTTCGGCGGCCAAGCCCGGACAGCGGTTCACGGCTTCATAGAGGATGCGTTGTCCCATGTAGGACATGCCCACCTCATAGAGGTCGGGAAATGCCAGCGCAGCACGGACGCGGGTTTCCGCATCGGTTTTGCGGACCGAACCCCATTCCGAACCAAGGTATCGGCTCGGTTTGGGCAGCAGGGGGAGCAGATGTTTCATAGGTAAAAAAAGGGGGACGCGCGGACCGATGCTTGGTGGCGCCGGTCTGCCGTCCCCCGGGCTTGCGATGTGGGATCGTTATTTTTTGAGCAGGTCGGACAGTCCGCCGCCACCGGGAGAAACCATTTGTTCCAGGTTGTGCAGGTCGCCCGGCGAGGACAGCGTCAGATTGCTGCTGGCTTCCATGTAGCGGGTTTTCAGCTCTTCCGGGAAGGTCTTGTATTCGTACAGCACGTGCTCGGTGGAAAGTTCGCCGCCCATTTCGGTCTCAAAGGGATAGCCGAAGGGCAGAAGCATCATCTGCACGCCCTGCTGGGAGGGAACGGTTTGCAGGATGGCGGGATCGGTGATGCTCTTTCCGTCCTCGCTCCATTTTCCGACGACGAGGTCGCCGGTGATCAGCTTTACCAGTCGGATGTCGTAAGCCATGAACGTCTCCTTGTTTGTCGTGGTGTAACAGATAGGGATTCGCCTCCCCCCTGTCAACCGCGCTGCCCGTAACCGTGGAGAATCATCCGTTGCGACGTAGACTGTGGTCCAGGAGAACGGCCGGAGCTGCAAACAGGATAAACGTCAGAAGCCAGAGCAACAGATCGGGCAAGGATGCCGGCTCAAAAGGCAGGCCCGCTCGTGGTCCCAATCCTCGCAAGGTGGTGGAAACGATACCCAGCAGCATGGTTCCCCAGTAGATCAAACGGACCTGGGGCGGATGAAAGTAGCGTCGGTTCCAGGCCACGCCGAAGCATACCCGCAGGCACAGGGCGAAGAGGATCAGGTCTGAAGCGTGGGAAACCGCCAGCAGCGCGGGAACCCCCTGGATAATGTTCCAGATCCGCAAGAGTCCGCTGGAGAAGAATAAGACGCAGAGCAGGACGAAATACGTCTTCATGGTGGTGGAACCTCCTAGAGAAACCGTCGTGGTTTTGCCGCGTTATGCAGATCCTGAAGCGTCTTGAGTCGGCCGCCGGACAATTTTCGCACCAGGAAGAGGAAAAGGTACGCGGTTTGGAACGCGTCGGCCAGGGCATGGTGGGCGGTAAAGGCCGGAAGCCCGAACGCTTCGGCCAGATCCGGCAGATGGTAGGAAACGTTCATTTTGAACTGATCATAGAAGCCTTCCCAAAGTTGCTCCTCGTAGGCCCGGGCCAGCCGCATGGTGTCCAGACAGGGCGTGTTCAGCGGTAAGCCGTGGATGCGTTTCAGGGCACGGTTCAAAAAGCTCATGTCCAGGCCTACATGATGTCCCACGATAAGGCTATTGTCGCAGAAATCAATGAACCTCGGCAGCACGGTCCGCAGGCGGGGGGCATGAGCCACTTCGGTTGGAGTGATGCGGTGTACCAGGGTGGAACGTTTGGGCAGGTCCATGCGGGGCTGCACCAGCGTGAAAAAAGTGTCCTTTGGGGCAATACGCAGTCCGCGGATGCGAACCGCCCCGATGGAAACGATTTCGTCCCGTCGGGGAGAAAGCCCGGTCAATTCCGTATCCACAACGCAAAATGTGTAGTCGGCAAGGGATCGTTTTTGATCCAGATTGCGAAAGTGCTTCCGCATTTGAAGCAGCTGGGGCAGGTCGGTTTCCCGGTGCAGACCAGGTAGCCGCAGCCGCTGCAGGAAACGTTGCCGCATGGTTGACGATGGATCGTTTATACGGGACTGGGGTTTTGCCTGGAGTCGTGCTTTTTTGTCTGTCATACCCTTACCCCAATTCCAGCCGGAAAATGTTGCGCAGGTGGCTTTGCAGGCGGCCGATGACCCCGAAGGCCTCTTTGAGGGTCTGACGTTCCAGCTCGGAAAGCTCTTGCGGGGCAATGTGGTTGTCCGGCGGACGTCCTTCCTCGACTTGGCCGAGCTGGTGGACAAGCCGCAGTTGGAGCAGGAATTCAAAGGCGTCGGCAGCGTCACGGGCCAGTTCTTCAGGAATGTGTCCTTGTTCGCGCAGACGGCGCAGCCGGGCCAGGGTGTTGGTTTCCGCCAGGCCATGGCGCAGGGCCAGCACTCGGGCGAAATCCACGAACGGCACCAGTCCGCGTTGTTTGATGTCGACCCGGTTTTTATGCTCACCGCTTTTCTCCACCACGAAATTACGGAAAAAAGACAAGGGCGGGCGGGTTGTCAGGCAATCCGCGGCCAGATGACGCAAAAAAACGTCTTGTCGTGGTGCATGTCGTGCCACATGCTCCCGCAGGGTCAGGGCAAGATCTCGATCGCCGAATGCCGCGCGAAAATCGAAAAAGATTGTGGCGTGGAGGACTTCTTCCGGGTTGGGCATCATGATCCAACGTTCAAAATGATTGCGCCATGCGGACAGCGGCTGACGCCATTTGGGGTTGGAAGCCATGATCTCGCCCGGACAGGGCGGGAACCCGCAGCGGACCAGTTCGTCGATGGCCCTTTGCGCAAAGGCGCTGAAATACACATCCGCAGCCCGTTGCAGGATGTCGTCATTGGGGTCTTTGTATACCAGGGCGTTGTCCTGGTCCGTGGCCACGGTCTGCTCACGCCGTCCTTCGCTGCCCAGCAGCAGCCAGCAAAACGGCAGTGGGGGCGGTCCCATTTCGCGCAGCAGCAGGGTGAGCAATTTTTCCAGCACCAGATCGTTGATCACCGTAATCATGCGCGTGATGTGTCCGGCCTTAGCCCCTTCCTCCACCAGCGTCCGCAGCACTTGTGGGATGCGGTCCGTGATGGAGTGCAGACCCTGTACATCCTCCTGGGCCTGGATGTCGCGGAACAGGGACATGGGGGACTTGCCCTGCAACACCATGATGTCATGGGAGGTGACCACCCCGGTAACCTGTTGATCGCGGGTAATGACAAGATGGTGGATTTGTCGGGTCATCATGCGCAGCAGGGCGTCGAAACAGACTTCGCCTTCGTCCATGCTCTCAACAGGCGTGGACATGATGGTTTCGATAGGGGCGCCGTAATCCATCCCCAATGCCACGGCCTTGCGCAGATCCTTGTCCGTGACGATGCCCGCCACTTCACCGGATGGCTCGCGGACCAGGAGTGACCCGACGTGATGTTTGGACATTTTCCAGGCTGCCATTTGGATGGACTCGCCGAATTTGGTTCCCACCGGAGGGCGGCCGGTCATATCTCCCAGCCGAGTGCTGAAGAGATAGAGTCCGCTGTCGCAGGTCAGGGCTGCATGTCGTTCCCGCATTTCCGAGAAGGCGCGGGGCAGAAAGGTTTCGGAAAAATCCCGTAAAAAATATTCGGTGACCAAGGGTTGTGTCTTGATCAGTTCGAGGAACGCGTCTTTGCGGATGGCCAGAAAAAAGGTGTCTTCCACGGTGGTGGCGTCCATTTGTGCGGGGCGATTTTGCAGCAGGTCTAATTCGCCGACACATCCCCCTTCACCGCGGTAATCCAGAAGAGCTTCCTTCTGGTCCGGACCTGGAACCGTCAGCTTGACGCCGCCTTTTTGCACCACCAGGAGTTCACGGGGGTGGGTTTCATTGCGGATCAGGAGGCGGGTTCCGGCTGTCTGGAAATCCACGGTACAGTGGGCAGCCAGTTTTTCCAGGTCCGTGTGCCGCAGCAGGCTGAAGGGCAGCGTGCGTCCCAGAAAATCGATGATGACGGACGGCTGTTCGCCGGGCAGGGTGGCCATGATTTTCCCCCCTGGGTTGCATGCCGGGATGTTCCCTGTTTCTCCATACCCCGGCATCGGGAAAAGGGGAAGCCCGGTGGGGCTTCCCCTGGAGTGTCTTCGGAGTGATCAGTGGTCTGTGGCCGCGCCCGCTCCGCGTGGAATGCGCACGCTCTCCACCAGTTCCTGGATTTCCGCCGGGGGTGGCGGGGTCATCAGGGAGACCGTGAAGGTCACCACAAAGTTCAGAAGCATGCCCACCGTGCCGATGCCTGTTGACTTGATGCCCAGCAGCCAGGGTTCCATACCCATGAAGGCCGGTGTGCATTGGATGATGTAGAGCATGGTGAATCCGATGCCTGCGACCATTCCGGCGATGGCTCCTTCCCGGGTGGTACGTTTCCAGAAGATGCCCAGGACGATGACCGGGAAGAAGGAAGCCGCGCCCAGGCCAAAGGCCAGAGCAACCACCTGGGCCACAAACCCGGGCGGGTTGATGCCGAAGTATCCGGCGATGCACACGGCCACGCCGATCATGACCCGGCCCACCAGCAGGCGCTGTTTTTCGGAGGCCTGACGGTTGATGATCCGATAATAGAGGTCATGCGAGATAGCCGAGGCAATGACAAGCAACAGGCCCGAAGCCGTGGACAGGGCCGCGGCCAGCCCGCCCGCCGCCACCAGAGCGATGACCCATGCGGGCAATTGGGCGATTTCCGGGTTGGCCAGCACCATGATGTCGCGGTCCACATACAGTTCGTTGGCGTTGGTGGTGGGAGCATTGGCAAGGACGGGCAGACCGTATTGGTCGGTTCCGGTTTCGGCCAGCACGGGCTTGCCTTCGATGGCTGCACCGCCGCCCTTGGCCGGACCAAGGTACTGCACTTTACCGTCGTTGTTTTTATCCACCCAGGCAACCAATCCCGTGGCCGTCCAGTTTTGGAACCAATCCGGCAGAGGGGTCGCCTGCTCCGCCTTGTAGTCGACTTCCTTCAGGGTCTGGACCATGTTGTAGCGGGCAAAGGAGGCAACCGCGGGCGCCGTGGTGTAAAGAATGGCGATGAACAGCAGGGCGTAGCCGGCCGAGAGCCGCGCCGCACGCACGCTGGGAACGGTGTAGAACCGGATGATCACGTGGGGCAGACCCGCAGTACCCACCATCAGGGCCATGGTAATGCAGAACACGTTGAGCATGGACAGGTTCGCAAAGGGCGAAGTATACCCACCAAAGCCCAGGGCCACGCCGATTTCATTCAGTTTGCTGAGCAGGTGTTGCCCGGTGTCCGGTCCAGAGGCAATGACGCCGCCGAACCCGATCTGGGGGATGGGGGAGCCGGTGATCTTCATGGAGATGGCCACGGCCGGGATCAGGAACGCCAGGATGAGCACGCAGTATTGGGCCACCTGGGTCCAGGTGATGCCTTTCATGCCGCCCAGGGCCGCATAGAAAAACACGATGCCCATGCCGATGAACACGCCGGTGTTCACGTCCACTTCCAGGAAGCGGGAAAAGACCACGCCCACGCCGCGCATTTGTCCCGCGACGTACGTCAGGGAAACAAAGATGGCACAGATCAGGGCCACAACGCGGGCCGTGTTGGAATAGTAGCGGTCCCCCACGAAGTCCGGCACCGTGAATTTGCCGAATTTACGCAGGTAGGGGGCCAGCAGCAGAGCCAGCAACACATAGCCGCCGGTCCAGCCCATGAGGTACACGCTTCCGTTGTATCCCATGAAGGAGATCAGTCCAGCCATGGAGATGAATGAGGCGGCGCTCATCCAATCCGCAGCAGTGGCCAGGCCGTTGGCCATGGGCGGCACGCCGCCGCCCGCAACGTAGAATCCCTTGGCGTCTTTCACGCGGGAAAGCCAGGCAATGGTCAGGTAGATGCCGAACGTCAGCCCGACCATAACGTATGTCCAGATTTGTATGCTATTCATGCGAGGCTCCTTGTTGATTTACGTGTGTACCCACTCGCTTTTATTCGTGAACGTCGAACTTGCGGTCCAAACGGCGCATCAGCACGTAGTAGGCGAAGATGAGCACGACGAATACGTAGATGGAGCCTTGCTGAGCGAACCAGAACCCCAGGGGGAACCCTCCGAGCTGGATGGTGTTGAGCTGTTCCACGAGCAAAATGCCGCACACGTAGGAGACAAGCGCCCAGATTGCGAGAAGAACGACCATGTAGCGCAGGTTGGTTCTCCAATACTGTTGCATTTTTTCCTGTGTCATTTTCCCTCCCTTGTGGGGTTGTGGTTATGGCCCCGCCGTGGCGGGGCCGTGTCCCCTGTATGCGTTGCGGATTATTTTTCGGTCAGGTCCGCATTGCCTTCGATGAGATCCTGAACCACGCCGGGATCGGCCAGAGTGGAAGTGTCGCCCAGGTTGGATGTGTCACCCTCAGCGATTTTGCGCAGGATGCGGCGCATGATTTTGCCGGAGCGGGTTTTGGGCAGTCCGGGTGCAAACTGCATGATTTCAGGAGCGGCCAGCGGGCCGATCTCCTTGCGCACATGGGTCACCAGTTCTTTGCGCAGTTCATCGGATTCGTCCTCGTCCCCTTTCAGGGTCACGTAAGCATAGATGGACTGGCCTTTGACTTCGTGCGGCATGCCCACCACGGCCGCTTCGGACACAGCGGGATGCGCCACCAGGGCGGATTCGATTTCCGCTGTGCCGAGGCGATGGCCGGAGACGTTGATCACGTCGTCCACGCGGCCCATGATCCAGAAATAGCCGTCTTCGTCCCGACGGGCGCCGTCGCCGGATTCGTAGGTACCGGGGAACCCGGCGAAATAGGTTGCCTTGAAGCGTTCCTGGTTGCCCCAAACACCGCGCAGCATTCCGGGCCAGGGCTTGCGGATCACCAAAAAGCCGCCTTCGTCGGGACCGACTTCCTTGCCGTCCTTGTCGATGATGGCTGCGTCAATGCCGGGCAGCGGTGTGGAAGCGGCACCTGGTTTCATGGGGGTGGCGTAGGGCAGGCCGGAGATGACGTGTCCTCCCGTTTCCGTTTGCCACCAGGTATCCACGATGGGCAGCTTGGAATTGCCGATCTGTTTGTAATACCACATCCAGGCTTCGGGGTTGATCGGCTCGCCCACCGTACCCAGCACACGCAGGTTGGAAAGATCGTGATTTTGGGTCCACTGGTCGCCTTCGCGCATGAGCGCTCGGATGACCGTGGGGGCGGTATAAAAGATGTTGACCTTGAATTTCTGGCAGATTTGCCAGTACCGGTCCGGGTTGGGATACGTGGGAACGCCCTCGAACATCAGGGATGTGGCTCCCAAGGCCAGAGGCCCGTACACGATGTAGGAGTGGCCCGTGACCCAACCGATATCCGCTGTGCACCAATGCACATCGTCGTCCTTGAGGTCAAAGACCCATTGGCAGGTGTGGGCGGTATACGTCAGGTAGCCGGCCTGGGTGTGAAACACGCCCTTGGGTTTGCCCGTTGAACCGGAGGTATAGAGGATGAACAGCGGATCTTCCGATTCCATGCTCTCACAAGGGCAACCGCCGTGCACGTCGTCCTCAGCCATTTCCTCGTGCCACCAGACGTCGCGGCCCTCCACCATGTCGGCCTGATAGCCGGGGGCGGAATCCACGACCACGACCTGTTCCACGCCCGGGCATTCCTTGAGCGCTTCATCCGTGTTGGGTTTCAGCGGAATCTGTCGTCCGGCACGGTTCACGGCGGTGCCTGTGATGTGGACTTTGGAACCGCAGTCATTGATGCGGTCACGCAGGGCATTGGCGGAAAAGCCAGCGAACACGATGGAGTGGGGCGCTCCGATGCGGGCACAGGCCAGCATGGCCACGGCAAGTTCCGGAATCATGGGCAGGTAGATGGAAACGCGGTCCCCTTTTTTGATGCCCTTTTTCTTCAGCACATTGGCGAATCGGCAGACCTCGTCGTGCAGCATCTGATAGGTGTAGACCTTCACGTCCTGGTCCTGCTCACCCTGCCAGATAAGCGCGGCTTTGTTTCGACGGCCGTTTTCCAGGTGCCGGTCCAGGCAGTTGTAGGCCACGTTGAGCTTCCCACCCGAGAACCATTTGATTTCCGGAACGTCGAAATCCCATTCCAGCACGTTATCCCATTTTTTTTCCCAGGAAAGCAGCTCGTCGGCGCGTTCCGCCCAGAACCCCTCCATGTCGTCGATGGAGCGCCGATAAATCCTTTCGTACTCCTCCTGACTTCCGACAGCGGCCGTGGGATTGGTCGGCGGCAGGAACAGACGGGATTCTTTACTCAGGCTTTCAATTTTTTCATCGGTCATGGCGGTGATTCCTCCTCGTCAATGTTCAAAAAAGTGTCCCTTGGAAGGGTGATGGGCTTGTCTGTGAGGCTATTCATAGCAAGCCCGGGCGCCGAAGCGCATCTCCTTTTCGGTGAACGGTGCGGATGGGCGGGATGGACGGGGCGAGAAACGAGGCGTTGCCGTTCAGCGGGAGGAACAAACCGTTCATGATTCCCTGCGTCCGTTAAAGCGGGATCATTCTTTCATATACGCGAACAGAGCGGGAGCGGCAAACGGCTTTCCATCCCCGGAGGGGGAAAACAGCGCAGGCACTCCAGGGGATCGGGTGTGGCAATGGTGTCCGTGTTCGCAACACTGGCGTGTCCGTCCTGTTCAGGGTATGCATGGAATATGAATGTGCTCGTACTCAACCTGACCCGATTCGGCGACCTTATCCAGACCCAGCCTGTTGTTTCCGGCTTGACCGATGCGGGAGATCGTGTCGGGCTGCTTTGTCTTGATAATTTTGCGCATGCCGGAGCATTGCTCGACGGCGTGGACTGGTTGGGATCTTTCCCTGGGGCGCGCTTGCTGGCCGCACTGCAGAAGGATTGGCGGGGGGCGGTCCGTGATTTCGATCAATTGCGTCGTTGGGTGCAGCGAGAGTATGCTCCCGACCGAATCGTGAACCTGACGCCGTCCCTTCCGGCCAGGCTGCTGGCCCGGGCGTTGTCTCCAAATCGATCGCCGGATGCGGTGCGCGGGTTCAGCGTGGATGAATACGGATTCAACGCGGACTCATCGTCCTGGGCCGCTTTTTTACAGCTGGCCTCCGGCCATCGGGGTGCCAGCCCCTTTAATGTGGTGGACTTGTTTCGCTGCGTGGCGGGCGTGGGGAGTCGCAGCAGCCGCTTTTCGCTCAAGCTTCCCCAGGGAGGGGAGGGCGAACGACTGGAAGCGGATGTTACGGCGCTCCTGCATAGCCAGGAGGAGCACGGTGAAAGCCGTTTCCTTGGAATCCAACTCGGTGCGAGCGAGGATCAACGGCGTTGGCCTGTGGATGCGTTTTTGCGGACGGCGCATTTCTTTGCCAAGCATCAAAAATTGACGCCGGTGTTGCTCGGCAGTGATGCGGAAACAACCTTGGCCGAACGGTTTGTTTCCGGATTTGCCGGATCTGTGATCAATTTGGTGGGGCGAACCTCGCTCACACAACTGGCGGGCGTGCTTCCGCGGCTTGAACTGCTCGTGACGAACGATACGGGAACCATGCATCTGGCCGCAGGTTTGGGAACGCCTGTTGCCGCGGTGTTTCTTGCCACGGCTCAACCGTTTGACACCGGGCCGTATCGCGAAGGCAGTCTCTGCTTTGAGCCGGATATATCCTGCCACCCCTGTGCCTTTGGTTCCTCCTGCAAGGAACGGCACCGGTGTCGGCAAAGCGTGTCGCCGGAGATTGTATACAGAGCGGCGGTTGCAGAGTTTTTTTCCGGAGGCGTGGAGCAGGCGATTCCCGCGGGGGCAAGGGTTTGGCGGAGTGTTCGCGGGGATGACGGGTTTATGGATTTGGAATCGCTTTCCGGACATGCGCATGAGGACCGAACCCGCTGGATCGGCATGCAGCGTCGCTTGTATCGTCGCTTTTTTGACGACGCGTCTCTGCCCAGTCCAGGAGAGAAAACGGCTGAACCTTGTGGCGGGCTGTGTTCCGAACAAGCGGAACGCCTGACAGCGGCGTTTTCCGAAGCCCGCGATTTATTATTTTTGTTGGAGCAGCAATCCCAGGTGCTTGCTACGCGACCGGTGCGGGCTGTTCAAAATAAAGTGCTGGCCACCTGCCAGAGGGTCCAATCTACGCTTGCTCGGGAGCCGGAATTGGAGGTTCTGGGTATGTTGTGGCATTTTGAACTGCAATCCAAAGGGGATGCGTTGGATCATCTCGTGTCCCTCACAAGGCGGCATCGGGCGCTTATGGAAGGGTTTCTGTCGGAATTGTCGTGAGCGGCATGGTTTTTGTATTGCTTTAGGCCGTATTGCCCTGAGGCAAAATTTGCAGTTCACCGACAAGGGAAAGGAGAATCCCCATGATCGTAATCGATGGCCAGCAGTCCGCAGTGGCCCTGAACGATTTTGAAAATCTGGAGCAGGTGTTGGAAAGCCTGATGGAAAACGACGCGCTCCAGAACCGTGTCGTCACCGATGTGTTCCTGAATGGTCAGCCGTTTTCCGAAATCTACCCGCATCAAGCTGAAGACATCGAGTCCGAGGAGATTGAGAAGGTGGAAATCCGTAGCGTACCCGTTGCGGAAATGGCCGTGGACATCACGCAGGAACTGCACAAGGTTATCCAGCTTATGAGTAAGGGCGGGCGCGAGGTGGCGGAATTGTTCCGTCAGGCCGACGATGCCGAGGCCTTGGAGACCTATCAGGATCTGCTTGATGTGGTCCGCAGTTTTCTGGCCATGGTCGGAACCCTGCGCGAAGAGTTCGGTCTCAGCAGTCAGCCCGATTTTCTCGCAGCCAGCAAACAGCTTTCCGTCCTTTTCACCGAAATGACGGAAGTTCTTTCGAATGAGGACTGGGTTCTTTTGGCCGACTTGCTGGAATACGAATTTTTGCCCGCAGTTTCCAAGTGGGAAGGCGTGGTCGAGACCATTCGCACCGAAATCCAGGTTGGCGGGGAGGCCTGAGATGAGCTCCGCTTTGGAGCTTTTGGAACAGGCTACCTGTACGGCCCAGGAAGAGATGCGCCTGCTTCGGGAGGGAGATCTCGATGGAGCGGCTGAGCTTGCCCGCAGGAGGGAATTCCTTGTGGCGGAAAGTTGGCGGCTGCGCGATGAGAGTGTGGAGAAGCGGATGCTTGAGGCGCTGCAACGTCTACAGGATTTGCACCAGGGTATCGTCGGCGAGGCGCGGCGCCAGCGTGAAGACGTGCGGCAGGAGTTGCAGCAGCTTCAGGGTAAGCGTAAGCGCTCCGTTGCGTATGGTTCCCAACGCCGCCATCCTGGAGCCGGTATGCCCCGTTTCGTAAACCGGATGGGGTAACGAACGGTTCCGTCGGAGTGAGGACGGTTTCATACCGGAACATTGGTGCCTTTCGCGAATGGTGCTGTTCGTGCGCTCCCTGAGAGTGCTGCTGTCGTGGCAGGCCGGGTGTTTACGTAGCCTGGAACGTCAAGCGATAGCTGCTACTTCAGGGGCGGCTGACCCGCAAAAGGCGAGGATGGGCCGGTCCGGTTGGTAACTTGCCGTTGCGTCGGGTTCCCGGATGTCGGCATGGAAAGTTCCCCATGGGGAGCAACGAATTTTTTTTGTATCGAAAAGACTGATACGGAGAAACGCCCCAAAGCAGATACAGCTTTGGGGCGTTTCTCCGTGTATGCCGGGACGCGGCGAGGGGGCAGCAATCGCCGCGTCCCGGTAGAGTGAGGAGGGGAGAGAAATACGTTAGGAATTCAGGTCAGTACGACGACGGAGGTACTCTTCCCGATCAATATGCCCGGAAGCGTAGCGGCGTTGGAGTAGCTCCAGTGCCGAAACATCCGGAGCTTCCTGGCACACGGATTCCCGCCTCCGGGTAAGCAGCCAAATGGTACCCGCCACCAGCAAAATCAGTCCAAGCATTCCGAACGGGAAGTGAAAGCCCTGAAACCAGCCTTGGTGTCCTGAAAACCCATGAAATATGGCGTCGGTAAACGACGAGCAATTGGCGTGGTGCATAAGTGGTTCCCCGAAGGGCATGTGGCATTCTCCTTATTTTTCAGCGGAAATGGCGTCCATGGGAACGCAGTGCAGATTCTTGGAGATATCCAGGCCGAACCGTTCCTGCACCACCGAGCAAAAGCGTTGGTCCTCATGTACCAGTTTTTGCCGCAATCGCTGCATTTCATCGGCCAGTTCGTCCAGATCCTTTTGCCGCTGGCGGGAGCGCGAATACACATCGTATTCCAGTTGGCGTGTGTAGAGTTCCCGTCCCAATTTCCGTCGCAGATCTTCGTGTTCTCGTTTGAGTTGCATGAATTCCTTGCGCTGCTTTGTTGGCAGCATTTTCCCTACGCATGGTGTTTCGCGCAGCCCCAAGAGGGCGGCCCATGGCGCAGAACCTTGGTTATCCTGCGCCTGGGCCGCAGCCGCGCAAAGCAGTGCCAAAAGCGTGGCTGTAAGCAGAAGGGGTGAGGTATTCATGCAATGGTCCTGTTGCACTGGTTGGTTGCAGTACACAAACCATATAGCAGGGATCGTGCCTAAAAATGAAAAGTAATAAAATCGGGTTATTATGTTTTAGGTCACGCGAGATGTGCAGAAAAAAAGAGTAAAATGTGCAGAAAAGTGCAGTTTTGTGAATAGGGATGTGCAACAAAAAAAGGGAAGTGCCGAAACACTCCCCATTTGGTCTTTGGCGATAAAACGAGAATCAGTCAGCCGAAGATCTTGTCGATTTTTTCACTCATGGTTTCCGGAGTGAAGGGTTTGACAATATAGTTGGAAACCTTGGCCTGCACCGCTTCGATGATGTTTTCCTGCTGGGCCTCAGCTGTAACCATCAGGAAGGGGGTGTCGGCGTATTCTTCGCTGGCGCGAACCTTGCGCAACAGCTCAATGCCCGTCATCTTGGGCATGTTCCAGTCCGAAACGACAAAGTCGATGTTGTCCTTGTTCAAAACATCCCATGCGGTGGTGCCGTCGTCAGCTTCCACGACATTTTCAAATCCAAGCTGACGCAGGATGTTTTTAATGATTTTCCGCATGGTGGAAAAGTCATCAACCACCAGAATTCTCATGCTTTTATCTGCGGGCATTGTCTAAGTCCTCCCTGCTTGATCACGGTCAGGCCGGATCGCCGTGCCCATTTGTCTATGCAAGACACCCGAGTATTCTTCCTTATTTAGTTAAATAATGTCAGGAATGCAATGGGTCTGGACAAAAAAACGGTGTCAACCGATGACGATCCTATAATGCTTTATTTAATTCATTGATATGTAAACGAAAAGGCCCGGTGAATCAACCGGGCCGTAGGTCTTGCCGACACAGGAAGGAAGAGTTTGTTTATTGTGCGCTTTCGGGAGAATCCAGGAGCGGAAGAGCCTGTTCCACGCTCCATCCCTCATGGACGACCTTGTACAGGGAGCGCACCAGACGGGCGGGATGGTCGTGCTGGAAGATGTTTCGCCCCACGGAAATGCCGGCTCCGCCCGCCTGGACCGAGTCATGAACCATGCGGACCAGGTCGTAGTTGCTGTCGACTTTGGGGCCGCCAGCAATGACCACGGGAACGCAGCATCCTTCGGTGACGCGTTGGAATGATTCCGGATCACCCGTGTAGTTGACCTTGACGATGTCGGCTCCAAGCTCCATTCCCACCCGGGCGCAGTGGGCCACGACATCCGGGGCGTATTCATCTTTTACCTTGGGACCGCGAGCATAGAGCATGGCCAGTACGGGCATTCCCCAGTCTCCGGCCCGGGAGCAGAGTGCACCGAGATCCGAGAGCATGGAGCGTTCGCTTTCGTCGCCCAGGTTCACGTGAATGCTTACCGCGTCGGCTCCAAGTTTGATGGCGTCTTCCACGGTACCGACCATGGTTTTTGCGTTGGGTGTGGGGGAGAGTGCCGTGGATGCGGAAAGATGTACGATCAATCCGATGTCGCGTCCTGTTCCCCGGTGCGAACAACGGGGCAGGCCTTTGTGCATGAGCACGGCGTTGGCTCCTCCGTCCGCTACCTTGTTGACCGTGTCTCGCAGATCCACCAAGCCATAGATCGGACCGACTGTTACTCCGTGATCCAGGGGAACCACGATCAAACGGCCATTGTCCCGATTCATGATGCGTTCCATTCGAACAGCTTTTCCCAGCAGCATTGTCAGCTCCTTTTCGCCGGGATCGGGGTGTTCCGGAGCCAAAGAAAAAAGGCCGCGGAACGATCCGCGACCCTTTGAGGCGATCTGATATGTTGAAAATCGATTACAACGTCACCCCGAGGCCGCGGAAAGCCGTAAAAAAGAAAAACACAAAAAAGAAATTCGTGCGGATTCGGGTCGTCATAAACATTGTTTACACTTTGGTGAAAAGGTGTGTCAAGTTACGATTTTGTGGCGGTGCATTTTACCTCGACCAGCCCGCCTTTAGGCAGGCCAGCGACTTCCACGGCGGCTCGTGCAGGCTTGTGCGTGTTGAAAAATTCTTCATAGATGGCGTTGAATGTGGCGAATTGCCCCATGTCGGTCAGAAAGACTTCCACGTTGAGCACTTGCTCCAGGCTTGATCCAGCGGCATCCAGAATGGCGGACATATTGCGCAGTGCCTGACGTGCTTGCGATTCGAAGTCTTCGGGACCACCGGCAAAAGTGCCGCTCTCAGGCAGCAGGCCGAGCTGGCCGCTGACAAAGACCAAAGCGTTCCATGCGGTTCCTTGGGAATACGGTCCCACGGCGGCCGGGGCTTTGGAGGTGTGGATCATTTGGATTTCCGACATGGTTATGCTCCTTTGGATTCGGGCGGTCCCCAGAAAAAGCGATCACAAAATCGTCCGGGGAGGTATCGCACCAATTGAACAAGCAGGGCCACGAAAAACAGGGAATAGAACAGGCGTCCCCAAAGTAAGCCGGAGAGGTGTCCTCCAAGCATGACCAAGAGGAACGTATCTTCCACAAGACTATGGCAGACCCCCATGAGGGTAAGGGAGTAAAAGACGTCGCGACGGTCGATTTCGCCGGAGCGTGCGCCGTGAATGATCAGGCCACCACCATAGGAAAGGCCCAGGGTAAGCCCTACCACGGTAATGGCCGAAGCTTTGGGACCGATGCCGATGATGCGCAGGAGCGGACGGAGCAGACGGTTCGCCAGATTGATGACGCCCACGGCTTCAAGTATGCGCATGATCCCGACCAGAGCCAGGATGATGCCGTAAATGGAAATCAGATTTACTGCTTGATCCAGGATCCATGGTCCCCAGGGAACGGGACCGGTACCCGCTTCCGGTTGCAGGAGCACGTTGGCCGGTCCCTGAAGCAGGTCGAAGTTGGTATATATTTGGCTCAGCAGCCACCCCAGCAGCAGAGCGCCACCGACGCGGGAAAGCCCTTGAAAGAAAAGCCGTGGTCCGGATTTGCGGGCAATGGATAATTCTACGGGCAGACCGTGCGCGATGAGAACCATGACGCCCAGGACAGTGGCCTGCGCCTCGGTTATCGGGGCGTTCTCCACCAGGGAGAGAAAAACGATCATGCCGGAATAAATGTTGTTCAGGAGCGCGGTTGCCCAGACGAGACCCATTTCCGGAGGCAGACCCACCAACCGCATTACCGGTCCCAAGGGATCGGCCAGGAGCCGGATCAGGTCGAATTCCTGGAGCAGTCGCACCGCGAACACGATGGGGATCATGACCTTGAACAACGTCAAGGAGGCGGAGGTGCCTTGCTTGAATACCTCCACAATGGATCGAAGGATGCGGTGGAGCATAATATCTTTGAGGTTGTTGGTTTCAGGACGGTCTCAATGCCGAGTGGAAAACCTATGCGCTTTCGGTCGGAAAGGGAAGCGCTTCTTGTGGGGCGTGGCAATTTGTGACACAAGAAATCCACGACCACCCGATACGACATCGAACTCGCGCTTTTTCTTACAGCAAGGAAGGATCCCATGGCAGGCAACATGTGGAAGACCATGGAAGTGATGGTCAAGGGTATTTTTTTGGGTGGCTCCTTGGGAGCCATTGTGGGCTGGACCGGCCTTATCCCCCTGCCCAAGGCCGTAGCGCTGGGCATGCTTTGCGGGTGCCTGGCGAGCCTGACGTTTCGTGACAGGATGGACTCCCGTCAAAAAAAAGACGGGGAACAGGATCGTGAATAATTCTCAACAACAAGGAATGCAAACGTGGGGGATCGAAACGCCACGCCTTTTTTGGGCAGCCGGATTTATACATCCTTTTTAGGGGTGCTGCTTCTTTTCGCTCTTTTTTTGACCTATCGGATTTTTTCTCCTTTCCTGCACACTTTCGTGTTTGCAGCCGTGTTGTCCATCATTACCTATCCTTTATATATACGACTGGTGCCTCGGGTCGGGTATCGGCGTACCATTGCTGCCGGATTGACCACGTGCGGCATTGCTCTATTGATTGTTGTGCCGCTTTTTTTCCTTCTTTTCGGATTGGCGGTCCAGGGGGCAGAGTCCTTGCGTGCCATTCGCGAATGGGCCGTGACAACGGATTTCGATCGGTGGATCGGGGACGGTGCCATGGCCGGCTATCTGGAATGGGTCAAGGTGCATCTTCCGTTCGTGAAGGTCGAGCAACTTAATCTGGATGAAAAGCTGCTCGGCTATTCCGAACAATTCGCCCAATACCTTTTGGATATGAGCCGGGGGCTGCTGCGGGACGCGGCCGGGTTGCTGCTTAAATTTCTGCTGCTGGTGGGGATGATCTTTTTTTTCCTGCTGGATGGACCCAATATGGTTCAACGGCTCAAGTACCTCTGTCCGCTGAAGCGATACCAGGAAGATATCATCATCGACAGTCTGCAACGGGTTTCGCGGAGTGTGCTTCTGGGCAGCCTTTTTGTGGCGGCCCTGCAAGGTCTTGCCGGGGGGATCGGCTTTGCTGCGGTGGGCTTTCCCGGTTTGTTCTGGGGAACCATGATGGCCTTTGCCGCGCTTATTCCCGTGGTGGGTGCCAGCCTGATCTGGTGGCCCGCGGTCATCTATCTTGCCGTGAACGGGGAGTGGGGCTGGTCTTTGTTCCTGTTCCTCTGGTGCATTGGTCTGGTCGTCAACATCGATACGTTTTTACGGCCCCTTTTGTTGCGGGGGGCACAAAAGGTCTCGCCGTTCTACATCTTCCTCGCCATTCTCGGCGCCGTGTCCGTGTTCGGTTTCAAAGGAATACTTTATGGACCGTTGATCCTTTCCTTTGTCATGGTCATGCTGCAAATCTACGGTGAGGAGTACCATGAGGCGTTGCAGAATCGGGGCGAGGACTGCTGAACCGAATTATTCTCGTCGGGCGAGTCGGGTCTCCAGTTCCTGATCCGGTCTGGCGATTACCGTCCCCTGAACCTGCTGTACGCTGACCTGCCCATGCGCCCAGCCCTTGACCTTGCGCACGTCCTTAACAAGGGCGAACATGATCTCCACTTTGCCGTCGGCCTTGAAGGCGCTTTTTAGCGAACAGAGCGCCGCAGCCTCCTCAAGAGACCGGCGGGGTACATCCTGCCCAGGATGATCCCGTTTCAGAATGACATGGGAACTGGGACCGTTGGCGGCATGGAACCAGTAGTCAAAGGGACTTGCCGCCTTTGAGAGCATCTCGTGGTTGGCTTTTTTGTTTTTGCCGCGCGCCACGGTAAAGCCGTCCGAGGTGGTGAAGAGGTGGACGGCAAGCTGTTGCCATTTTTTCGGTAACGGAGCGGGGGCCGTTGCTTCTTTGGCAGACGGCGGGGCATCCTGGGCGGAAATGTTTCCCTGCTCCACTCGGGCCAGCTCCCGGCCCAGCTCGTTGCGGCGTCGGGCCAGATGCACGAAGCCCCGTTCGCCTTTGTCCGCCAGCCGAAAGCATTGCTCCATGTTTTCTGAAGGCGAACGTCGTGGATCAAAATCAAGTACTGCCTCGCCGTGTTCCGGGTGTGACAGCTTCATTTGTTTCGGCAGGGGGCTGGTCTCCGGGTGATACTCCGCCAGCAGATGCATGTTGGCCTTGATGATCTCTCCCTGTTGGCGCAAATCCATAAGACGTTGCAACCGTGCTTTTTCCTGGTCGAGTTTCTCCAGAGCACGAAGAATTTTCTTTGTTCGGCGTTTGCGCTGGACCTGTTCCGGCCGTTCGACCCGGGCTTCAAGCTCGGGAAAAAGCGTGGGAACACCCCAGGCCTGGGCTGCTTTGAGAGCAGAAGGAAAAGTTTGGTTTTGACCGGAAACAGGCCAAATCAACGGCATGCCCGGACCATCGGCATATTGTGGAACGTAAAATCGGACCGGTCGTTGCGCGCAGGTAACCAGTTCGTACAGCTCCCTGGCATCCTCCTCATCCAGAGCCGTGAGACGACGGCGTAATGGTGGCGATATCTGGGGGTGCCCCCGCCAGATGTTGGGATCATTCTGAATTGATTTGAGGTCTGGCCAGGAAATGCGGTCCGAAAAATCTGCAGGCAGTTCGTCAGACAGCCGGATGCCTGTGCGCAGGTCCAGCAATACGAATCGGGCGGCTCCTTGGCGGCGGGACGGCGTCAACTCAAGAGCCAGCCGCAAGCGGGACCAGTCCGAATGGCATGCAATGATGCGTCGCCCTTGGATGCGCTTTCGCAGCCACATAACGCGGGCGGGCGGAGCCAGCGGGTTGGCCGGTTTTTGTTCGGAAAAGAAGAACAGCCCCCCATGCTTGGCGGGACGAAAGAGAAGGTGTCTTGTCGCAAGCGGACCGTCCAGGCGGACGGTCCACACATTCTCGTCAGGGGCTTGGATTTTTTCGATCCGTCGCCCGAGGAGCACCTCCCCGGCCTCCTGGACCAGGTGGCGAAAAAAGTTGGCTTCCATTGTTTTGCCGCGAGTTGACTGCTAGTCGCCCCGTACTTTTTCGTCCTCTTCCTGTTTACTTTTGCATTGGATGCAGAGGGTGGTCATGGGGCGCGCCTTGAGCCGTGCCGTGCCTATTTCCTCGCCGCATTCGGAACACAGCCCGAATTCGCCGTCATCAATACGCTGCAACGCCTGCTGGACCTTGCGCACAAGTTTGCGTTCGCGATCGCGAATGCGCAGAGTGAAGGCGCGGTCAGATTCGGCTGTGGCTCTGTCCGCGGGGTCGGCATAGATCTCCCCGGACTCGGTCATATCCTCAATGGTCTCTTGGCTTTTTTGCATGATGTCATTGAGCAGACCTTCGAGCACTTCGCGGAAATACTTGATATCTTTGGCATCCATCTGAGACTACTCCTGCGGGGATGATTCGCTGTTCTGGTGCGTACACCACACCGAGAATGAATGAAGTGTGTGGATATAACAGAAAAATGTCAAAAGTAAAGCTCTAGAATATGATGAATGATACCGGATATTTTTATTCTAGAAAAAAGTGAAATGAAAGGGTTGACAGGTAAGGGCGGCGCGAGTAAACAGAGTGTCCCTTCACTGAGCGGGAATAACTCAGTGGTAGAGTGCAACCTTGCCAAGGTTGAAGTCGCGGGTTCAAATCCCGTTTCCCGCTCCA